>CAYZBC010000205.1:0-9422 GCA_964476535.1 uncultured Maribellus sp. | reverse complement strand
CTCGTATTACCCTTGCCTGTTCCGGATGGCGATTAATATTTTTGGCAGAATTTAAGGGGGTGGGTAAGAGAGAGTATTAATTAAGTTTTTTGCGGTTTTCTTAAATATGGGCTTGCTTTGGGAGTTATTTTTTTAAAGGCTGGTTGTCAGAATCAGACTAATGAATAATTGAGTAATAGAACAAATACGAATATATTAAGATACATCTCTAATCGTTCATGTCAGAATGGAATGAACCATGAAATTAATTTTAGAAAATAGATCGCTGCGGATGCGAGATGTATTTACGTCAGAAATTCAATTCATCGCCTTTTTTGCCCACTTTTTTGTGCGTAGAAAAAAGTGGTTTGAATTAAATTTTTCAAATCCAGTTCAAAAAAGCATAAAACCCTATATATCAGTATTCTATTAAGGAAATTTTAAAAAACTACGTTTTTTAATACGCAAGTATGCCAAGCCCGCCCCATATCCATATGTTCGATTTTTCCCATTATTGCAGGAAATATGATTACAGCCTATACTGAAAAAAGAACACCTTCAGTAGGCTTAAAACGTTCACTGAGAGGCACAAAAACAAAAAAGCACACGTAATCGAACACAAATTACCACACCTCCATCAACAGCATGCCCACAAATCGAACACAATAAGACAAAATCGCACATTACCATACACGGCACAACTAATAATTGTAAAAATCACCCATTCAGTCCTATTTAGTGTTTGACATTTAGAACAATAGCAGTCCTGCAAATAAGCTTTAATTGTCAACCTAATATTAGACTTAATAACAACTAAATTCGTATGGCATCATTTATCTTTTTCCGCTCCCCTTCGTTATTTCTAATTTCCATAGCTTTGGCTATGCAAATAAGAAATGCCTTGACATTCGAAAAAATCTTAAATTCTGCCCATATACGAATTTAATCATTATTAAGTCTATTTAATTCTACTGTTTTAAATGAATGACCCCGGGTTAAGTGCAGGGGTATCAAAAGGAGTTTGCAAAGCAAACATATTAGTTTCCGACCCAAGGGTCGGGGTATTAAACCACATTATGAAATAAATAGAATTTCAAACCACAAAAAGAAATAATCTATTCATCTGCGTATTATCTATTCCTTTTTATTTTATTATCCTTTTTTTGCCAAGTCTTTGAGTGCTTTACTCAGCTCACGAAGTGTATTCCCCGGTCTTTTAGAAATTTCTTCAAGATCAATATCAACATCACACTTCCTCTTACCAAAATTAACAGGGAAATAAAACTGGCATTCTTCATTGCGTTTAGTGTCTGGAGGTTTTAGTCCTATCACTTTAATCAAATTAGCATGTTCCATTACAATAATTTTTCGGCACTCTGCAGTATTATATTTTTTCAACCTCTCAATATTCTGAACAATACTATTTTTTATCCAGGTTTGCCAAAAGTCATAATCAAATGTATGTACTGAGGGAAAAGCTCTTTCTGCAAATTTCAAATCCTCATAAGCCTGGCTCCTGCTAATCTCCGGGAATTTAAACCGATGCAAAGCAACTGCATTTTTTTTAACTGGATATTTATCTAAAAGCTTTGCAGCTGAGAAAATTCTATCAAGTAATATCTGATGTTTTTGTGATAATGGAGAATTATCACGGTCAAGAAAATGTGCTTTGATTAGTCTGTAGTCTAAAGATTCTAATGATTTCATGATTAAGATTATTTAAGATTTTATTCTAAACTTTTACATTAATGCCTGCATTATAAGCAGCAGCAAAAAATGATTTTATTGTTACACCTGTTTTTTTACCTTTTAGGCATTTGTCGAATTGATGGTTACACACAGACATGTCATATCCAAGGAAAAATCTACTCACTCGGTGGAAGAAACTCCGCCCAGATTCACCAAATTCAGAGGCAAAAGCAAATCCCAGCTTTAGCCAATCATTATAATTTATGGTTAAATCAATTTGGGCATTTTCTACTCTGGAAAGCATAATTTCAACTTCATCATATTTTGAAAAGTTTCCATTGAAAGTTGGAACGATTGTATTTTTTACTGAAGATTTATTATTCCATTGTTCAGGATTAAATTTTTGCCTTTTTACCGTCCATATTTCAGGATTGAATTTTTGTCTCATTTCACTAAATATTTAGGGTGAATAAATGCTTCCGGATCAGAACAAAGAAAAGTAGCTCTGGATACATCCTTACAAGCTTTATCGATCTCGATAGAATAGGTAACATTAATGTAATTGTAAATAGCCTGGAACATTTCGAGGTGAGTATATTTTTCAAAATCAACGATTGAAATAATCCATTTTAGACCGTTCCCATTGGGAGAAACAAAAAGTAATTCAGTTTCAAAATAAGGGTCTTTTAATAATTGAAGTTTTGTAGTTACAACATCTTCCAGATGGTCAAAATCGAAAGCAATTAAACCGGAATGTTTTATTAATGCTTTTTCGTTTCGCTGTTCAAATGTTCCCGAGAAACAAACGTAGGGGAAATGAGTTGCTTTAAATCTTCGATTTTTATCCATCTCAGAAATCGACCTCAATTGAAGAGTAGGTTCTATTAAATAGCCGCTGCTAATAGCCCTATATGCATCTGTTAAATTAATATTTTTGTATGGCCGGGTATTGGTGATAGGCTCTTTGAAAAAGCTAAATATTTGTTTCATGTTATTGTTGTTTTTAAATAAAGGTTTCATTTTAATTGTGGTTGTATTTTTTGTTGATTTATTCATCATTATTTCTTTTTTCAATAGCAATTATTATTTTATTATGAATATTGGTTTTTTGATATTATGTTTTATAATTGTCGTTTTTGCCACTGTCAGTAGAGTTTTTTATAGTACTTAATGCACTTTTGGGTGCAAATGCTTTATTGTCAATACTTTAAACAGTACACACAGCATATTTTCAATGCACTGTGTATGCACTTTTTCGAAAAGTATTTACTTTTTAATCAAATAATCAGTGCATTCAGTACATTCAGTGCACTACCGTTTATTTGTTTGAGAACTCTTTAGTGTTTTCATTATCAAATATTTAGCTTCAATAGTGCACTAAGTGCATTAATTTTATAATATGTAGGTGGATACCATTTTTCAAAATTTCAACTTTAGAGGTTCATCTTCAATTTTTGCGAATTTGATGTATGAAGCACCATTCGATCTCCTCTCTATTATTTTGCCTTTCAGGTGTATAGAATAACTGGCATAACGTTTTAAATACTTAGTGAAATTGCCTGTTCGTTTCAACCATCGATCATATTCATACTCGGGATAATTGGCTAAAAATTTATTGTGCAGCTCTGTTTTATCGTAATCCGATCCTCTGCGAATTTCTCCATTCTCTATTTTCTCTTCCATAAATTCGACAAAATCAAGGTTTGTGTGTTGTATTTGTTTTCTTTTGTCAAGGTTTATGGGTGATGCTTCAATTACTCCGTGTTTCAGGTATAATGTTATGCAGTTCATCATAAAGTTGTCGAATTTCAACCACTCATCATTATTCCAGTCGGCGAAAAACCAACATTTAAATTCATCTTCTGGAGAGTAGTTAGCATTATAATGTTCGCCTAACTCAAATTCAATTACACGGTCTTTCGCACTTGCACCTTCGATGCGAAAAGTGTCGTTTGCGGCAATTATCATTTTAGTTCGAACTTGAAAAGGTTGCAGGTTTTTCCGGTCAACTGTAATTGCTTCAGAAATGTCGTTGAAAAGGTCTTCGAAATTGAATTTCTTTTTCAGGTCATTCAGAAAAATTATTTGTGTGTCGATACTTGCAGTTGCGTACTTATGCTTGTTAGCCGGGTCGAAATCTTTTCCCGAAATTTCGCAAACGTTTTTAATTTGTGCTATTGCTTTTCCAAGAAGAGTTTTTCCGGTTCTACCTTCAGCAACATCAGAAATAGACGAATCGGTGAGGTTAACGGCTTTCATTTTGGTTTCGAAATAACCATGCAGCAAATAACCTATTATGGTTTGTAGTGCCAGGGACCTTTGTTCATTTTTACCCGAAATATTATAAACAAACTGTTTAAATACACCTTCTGTTGAATGTTTTTTGAAATTTCTATTTTTAATTTGATTTTTAAAGATATGCCCATCAAGTTCTTTATAGTCGTGAACTTCGTATCCACTGGAGGAACACTTTACAAAGCCGTTTAGGTAATAAATGAAACTGTTCTCTTTGGTGTCGCTGTTCATGGTTAAATTAGTTTCAACACCCAAAGTGCTTAGTTTGCGTTCATTAAAATAAATTGCTGGCGAAGTATAGAATTTGGAAAGCAGCTGATTGCGAGTAATGCCCGATTCGTGTATTTCATCGGAATTGTAAATAAGGTTATTTACATAACTCATTATCATATCTTGAATATGAGTAACAGTTATTTCGTCAATAACTCTGTCAACTATTTGAACGAAAATGTAATCTTTGCCCATATCGAAACGCCTGTATCCTATGGACCGAATGAACTTAATTATTTTAAGGTGGTCTATTTTCCACTTTACTTCTAATTTTACAATTTCCGCACTCCAAAAAACATTGAATGTTTCAATCTTTTCTTTGGAGTCAGAAACTGTATCTGCTCTTTTAATTTTCAAAGTAGAATTCATTTTTATTTCGCTGATTTCTCATTAATTACTTTCCGTATCGAGTATCGGACTAAATCGGTAACAGTAATTTGTTCACGCTGGCAGAATTCGATAATTGTTTTTCTTTCGGCTTCAGAAACACGAATTCCAACGTGTATTTTCTTTTTTCGTAGATCGTTAAAAATTAAGTTTTCCATGTTTTTTTTTTAAAAGTTAAACCGATGTCAGTTTAATTGTTGAACTGTTAAAAGACACTGTAAGTCACTGAATATAAAAACATTAAAAAACATATTTAAATTTCGTTTTTTAATCCTTCAATAAGTTCAGATTTCAGATAAAACTTTTTACGGCGAAAACCATGTTCCGGGAAAATACCGGCTTTAATCATTTTCAAAAAAGTTGGTGAAGAAACTCCGGCCAGTTTTTGAGCTTCAGTTCTTGTAAGTTTTTCAGATTCAAATTGAGGTTCGACTTTTCTCGAATATTTTCGATTAAGCTTTTCGATAGTTTTTACCAGATCACTTTCGGTTGCAATAATTACATATTTTATTTCTTCCATTGTATTTAAATTAAATCGGTTATTGGAATCTCAAAATAATCTGCAATCAAATTTAATTCGTCAATGGTCGGAGAAATGTCTCCGCGGAAAAGCATTCCCCAACGTTTTTGGCTAATTTTTACATCGTGATAGAACGATTTCGATGGTTGGAAAGGAAAGTATTTCCGTTCTTTTTTTTGGATTAGTTCTTGAATTTTAGTCATAGTTGATATTTTATGTATTAATATTACGTATTTTAATAAGACAAATGTATTAATAAAATATCAATAAACAATTATAAAAATAATAAAAATAAATTATTTCAGTATGAATTTCTTTATTTTGTTATCTGATATATTAAAAATCGTATCTTTGTTTTATGAGAAGTATTTCTGAAAGAATAAAGGAATTAAGAATAGAAAAAGGTTATAGTCGTAAAAAAATGGCTGAAATTTCTGGTGTTAGTCAACCAACTATTTACAATATAGAAAATGGCGCAACTGATAATATTACCTTAACTGTTGGGAAAAAAATTTCAAAAGCCTTGAATGTGTCATTTAGTGAACTGTTTAATATTGAAGATTCTAAAACTGCTTCTTCAGAACTTTCAAATAAAATTACGGAAATGGAAAATGAAATTGAAAGATTAAAAAGTACCTTAAATGATAAGGTTATAATGGTAGAAATGTATAAGAATGAAAAAATAAGGATAATTAAAGATATAATGCATTTTTTGGAAGAAACTCACGATATGCGAACATACTATCTTAATAATGATTCATCATATTCAACATTTCAAAAAAGAGAAATTAATACCATTATGAATATGATGAACAAAATTGCGGCATCTTCTTTCGTTGCAACCGGATTAATTACGGAATCCGATTTGGACAAAATTACTCCTAGATTTAAAAGTATTGTTCGCCCTGGTGATCTTGAAGAAAAAAAATAGAATCTGTGTATTTGTTAAATTTGAATAAATCAACAAATACTTTTTTAATGAGTAATTCAACTCAATTAATTCAATGTTTTATCAATACTTGACTTAACCGCATAATTTCCTTTTTCCCAGCAAATACGACCTAAAACAATAGCGGGGTTAATGTTATATTTTTTAGCAAAGGCCATAATTTGTATATCTTTATAAGGTGCATAGTTCTTTTTTAAGTCGTTCATTTGACTGCTTGCAATTAAGCCGTTTTTAGCATAAATATTAGCTTGCTGTTCGTAAGTATCATTTTGTTTTGAGTTTATAAGGTCAATAAATTTGCGGTCTTTTTCTTTTTGCAGGTGCAAGTCAATGTGTCCTAATTCGTGGAAAATGGTAAAAGCAAAATTATCTATTCTTTTATGTCTTAATGTTAAAACAATAGCTGGATTTTCATTACTCCATAAAGAAAAGCCGTCGATTGGTGTTTTTTCCAATTTTGGGATATAAACTAGTTTAATGCCATACTCTTTGAGTTTAAGTCTGGTTTTTTCTTTTACGTTTATATTCTCTGAAAATATAATTATCAACTCTTTTTTTAACTTATCGACATTATTAGGTTCAAATTTTTTTAATACAATTTTTTCAGCTTCGTATTCAGCTAATTTACTCCATGCCAGCATATTTAGTTTGTCAACCTGTAATATGTCCGATTTTCTATAAAAAGCAATTGCTTTATATTCTGCCACTGCATTTATAAGTCCATCAATTGTTTTTACCTGGTAAATTTTTTTAATTATAGAAATATTTTTTTCAATTGATTCTGATAAATAATTCAATTTTTTAAAATATTTAACTGGCACATAATTTTTAATAATGTTCCAGATTTCCATTAATTCAATTCTACGGATATTCTTTCCTTTTAACCGTGCTTTATCAATTTCATATTGGCTTTGAAATTTCATCCATAAATCGGCCGGTATTTCTAAGGCCTTTTCAAGTAAAATTGCAAAATCGGCTGTAACTGCTCTTTTACCTTTAATAATTTCATTTAAAAAAGTAGGCAATACACCAATCTCAATAGCAAGTTCTTTTTGCTTTATGTTTCTTTCTTTAATTTCGTCTAAAATCAGGGTTCCGGGGTGTGTTGCTTCAAATGGCAAAATTTCTTTTGTTGTCATGGTAAGTTTTTTTACTTGTAATGATTGCTAAGTTCAACTATTGAACAAATAGTAATAATTTCAGGTTCTTCACCTTCAATTCTTGAATAGAATTCTATTCTATATTGCTGATTTACCCTTACTGATTCAAGTCCTTTTTTATCACCAATAAGTTTTTCATAATTTAAACTTTTGAATAGAAATAGCTCTTCGATATGAGTTGCAACCCTCAATTTATCTATCGAGTTTTTATATTGCTTTATAACTGAAGGTCGGAATCGGTATTTTTTCCCTTTTGCCTTACCGTCTTCATAAAGTTGTTTTAGATAATCTTTTTCAAATTCAATTTTCATTATCTCTTTTTGCAAATATAATAAATTTAATAAAATTCACTAATAAAGTGAATAAACTTAACATTATTTAAAGTTTGCCCCAGGTTTTATCCATTTCGGTTTTTTTCATTTCATCAGCAATTTTCAGGTATTTGCGTAATGTTTTTTCCTGATTAATTCCTGTAATTTCCTGAACAATTTTAATGTTCATTCCGAGATAAAAAGAGAGCGTAATAAATGTTTTTCGGGCAACGTGAGCTGTAACAACTTTATATTTTGGTTTTATTTCCTGGTAAAACTGATTTCCTTTAAATATATCAATATTTACAGGCGTATCAATTCCTGCCAGCTCACAAATTTCCTTCAGGTAGTCGTTAAATTTCTGGTTACTCATTCGGGGTAATATAAAAATGGGTTGTTCCCGGTAACGTTCTATTATTTTCCGCGAAAGGTCAACCAGTGGAATTTGCACAGATTCTCTAACTTTTTGCATTGTTTTAATAATGTGGTCCTGGTCTCCTTTGATATGTTCCCGGCGCAATTGCTGGAGGTCTGAATATCGTAACCCGGTTAAACAACCAAAACAAAATATATCTCTCACTTTTTTGTGCTTTTCTTTGGTAAATTCAAAATAATATAGGGCTTTGAACTCATCAATAGTTAGGGTAATTGGTGTAATATCTTTTTCCGACACTTTAAATTTAAAATGTTCGGCACCGGAATAGTAACCACGTTCAGCAGACCAGGCCAGGAATGTTTTTAAAGTTTTAATATTCTTTGCAAATGTGTTATTTGCATATTTTCGTTTGTTAATGCCATAATTCTTTAGTTTGTCAAATAATTTCAGGTCAATATTTTTAAATGTGATTTTATAATTCTCTTTTTCCTGAAATTCAACATAGAATTTACAAAGGCTTTTTCGGTGTCGATACGTGTCGTAAGCATTGTTTTGTTTAGAGTGTTCCACCCATTCATCAAAAGCTTTATTAAATCCAATTTTGGGACTTGTAATAGATTTATTTGGCTCAATTGGATCAATACCTTTAAGAATGTCTTTTATTGCCTGTTCTGTTACCTCATGTTCATTTAGCAAGCAATAATCATTAAAACTGTTTGTAAGCTTTTCTAACTGGTTAAGTATTGCATTAATTTCTTTGTACCGGTTGTAAATTGCATTTTTATGACTTTTATACAATCGCTTTTTGTCCAGATTCCAGTCTGTTATTTTTAATCTGGCAATTGTTTTGTAATGTCTTTTCCCTTTAAAGATTATTTTGGCCATCAACGGGAATTTATCTTCCTTACCCTTTGCGCCGGTATTGAGGTAAAATATTATATTTGGCATAGCAGAATTACATAAATGAATTACCAAAGGTAGTCATAAATGTATCCTTTCTGTATCCTTTATAGGAGAAAACAAGCAAAATGAATAGAACATTCTGCAAACATTTCTATTATAAACGCTTGTACAGCAGAATGTTTATACACTTTAAGAAAAATAGTAAAAACATATAATGATTCTTGGTGGGATCACTAAATTAAAATCAACTACCGGATTATCAGTGGTTGATTTTTTGTATTTTGGCTATTTGCACAACATATAAATTTTTATTATCTCAATTGAAATTATCTTATACCTACAATTTCTTTATAATCAATACTTTGAAATCTGTGTTAAAAGTGGGATTTTTCTACCTTATAAGTATTATAACGGCAGAATCCACGGATTTAAAAAGGATTTAATACCCCAAGCGATAATCTCATGGCTGAAAATTCAGCAATGAAAGATATGCTCTATAAATCATCTTATAGGGTTTTTCCCCGATTAAGGAATTGTCAATAATTAACATACTCATAATATAAATATAATAGTTACCTTTGTA
>CAYZBC010000204.1:0-9431 GCA_964476535.1 uncultured Maribellus sp. | reverse complement strand
ATGCGGGCATTTACAAATGCTCTCACTCAGCAAGGTGCTATTTATACCCCCACAATAATTACAGCTGAAGAATATCAGGAAATCCTGAGTGAAACAGAAAATTAGAAATAACCGAATTCAGAGAATAACAAATTTGGCAAAATCAACAGCCGGGTTTGTTATTTTCTTAATTTTAAATTTAATCGAAAGTTTATGGTTTTATTGGTGTCTAAACAATAGGAAATAAATAATATTTTAAAAATGAAAACATTAATTACTATCATATTGTTTTTTGTCGCAGTTGTATCTTTTTCAACAAAAGGCTTTTCAAACGATTTAAGTGAAGCTGAAAAAGAGGGAATTCAGTTAATGCGCGAAGAGGAAAAACTGGCGCAAGATGTATACCTGTTTTTATACGACCAGTGGGGAATTTCTATTTTTAGTAATATCTCAAATAGCGAAACAAAACATTTTAATGCGGTTGGTTACCTCCTGGAAAATTTTAAGATTTCGGATCCTTCACTACCTGAAATGGGAAAATTCCAAAATAAGGAAATTGCTTTTTTATACGATTCGTTAACTCAAAAAGGAAGCGAGTCGCTTGTTGAAGCGCTAAAAGTTGGGGCTTTTATTGAGGAATTTGATATTGCCGATTTACAAAAATTGCTTGCATCAAATACTGATACAATAATTGAAGGAGTTTATCAAAATCTATTGCGCGGCTCTAATAATCATTTAAGGGCTTTTGTCGGACAGTTGGAAGGCAGCGGCGAAACATACAATCCTGTAATTTTAACTGAAACTGTTTTTCTTGTAGTTTTGCAAGGCAGTCACCAAATGGGCGGTGATAATAGTGGTTATGTGTTTTAGCAAAACAACTGTCCAAATCAGCAAAATATTATGCCTGCAAGAATTCGAACCCGAGGGAAAGGGAGAATGCGTGGACAAGGTCGCTGGAATTAATTAAATTTGAAATTAAACCAATAGAAAAATGAAACGTTTTTCACTTCCTGACTTGCTAAAAGGATTCGCCGTTTTCCTGATTGTTCCTGTTCATATTTTAGAACTGTTCATTGACTATCCGGGCAGGGAAAGCTTATTTGGGAAAATTCTTCTTTTCCTGGGAGGTCCGGTAGCAGTACCCATTTTTATGATGGTAATGGGTTATTTCATCGCAAAAAATAAAAAATATCCTTTGAAAAATGTTTTGCGGGGAGTTAAAATATTCGCAGTTGGTTTGTTGTTGAATATTGGTTTAAACTTTAATTTATTGCTAAAAATTAAATATGCCCACTGGCAATTTAATCCGCTGGAATATATTTTCGGAGTCGATATTTTGTACCTCGCCGGACTTAGCGTAATTTTTATTGCTATTCTAAAAACGCTAAAAAAGGGGCAGGCTTGGGTTGCCTTTGTTTTGGTTTTACTGGTTATTGGATTAACAGGTTATATGAATGAGTTTTTAATGTTTTCAGAACGAAATTATGTTTTACCGTTTATTGCCGGAACATATTCCTGGGCGTATTTCCCATTGTTTCCCTGGCTGGCATATCCATTAATTGGTTTTGTTTTTTACCATTGGGAAGAAAAAATAATGTTATTTTTTACGAAGCAAAAAGTTGTGTCCGGATTTATTCTGGCAGGAATTGGTGTTTTGGTCATTTCCTTTTATAAATGGGGAATAAACACAACAATTAATTTGCCTGCGTATTATCATCATACGTTTTGGTTTTCGCTTTGGGCAATTGGGATTGTAATTTTATGGGTGGTGTTTTTACGATTTTTACTGAACAAATTCCCGAATACGTACATTGGTGATTTTCTAAAGTGGTTGGGTAAAAACATTACACTTTTTTACGTCGTTCAATGGTTAATAATCGGAAATATTTCAACAGTTATTTATCAAACGCAGAGTATTAGCAGTTATTGGTATTGGTTTGGAGGAATTTTTACAATTACGGTTTTACTCACCTGGTTGATTGGAAAAACCAATATAAAACTGGCGCGGTAACAGGTAACTAAATTCTTTTTAATAATTGAGACAAATAGTACCATACTAAAGAATCAATTGTCAGACTTTTATTTTTTCCAACAACCCTGTGCAGGCGTCTTCCAATAAATCGAGTACTAATTCAAAACCTTCATCGCCACCGTAATATGGATCCGGTACTTCGTCGTATTTCCACTCTTTGCTAAAATCAGTCATTTTATGAAGTTTCTGAAGATCGACATCGTTGCGACTTTTGTTTTTTAATGAAACCATGTTCTCATCGTCCATGCCAATTATATAATCAAAATGATCGAAATCGGTTTTAGGATTAAAAAGGCGTGAAATACTAGTTAAATTAAAACCCCTTTTTAGGGCATGTTTTTGCATTCTGTGGTCGGCTTTCTGACCAACATGAAACGCAGTAGTTCCGGCAGAATCAATTTCAAATTTAACTGAAAGACCGCCATTTTTTACCATGCCGGTAAATACAGCTTCGGCACTTGGAGAACGGCAAATATTACCCATGCAAACAAAAAGTACTTTAGTTTTATCCATAATTCTCTTGCAATATTATTCTTCGCTGTTCCATATTTCATAAGATTTTACGGCTTGTTGCAATAACATTTCGTACCCATTTTTTATTCCAGCCCCCTTTGCTTCTCCTTTTTCAAGGAATTGAGTTACCTCCGGATTGTAAACCAAATCGAACAGTAAATGTTTTTCGGTAATAAATTCATACGGAATATTGGCACAAGCATCAATTTTTGGGAATGTTCCCAATGGAGTTGCATTAATAATTAAAAGTCGTTCTTTCATCATCTTTTCGTCAATATCTTCGTAACGAATTTCATTCTCTTTTAACTCTTCAATTGATGCTGAAATAAATTCAATTCCTAATTTGGTCAAAACATATTTTAATGCTTTCGATGCTCCGCCGGTTCCAAGAATTAACGCTTTTTTGTGGTGCTTTTTTAAATGCGGTTTTAACGAAGTTTCAAACCCAAAAGTATCAGTATTAAATCCTTTCAGATAAACTCCTGATTTGGTTTGCTTTACTTTTATTGTGTTAACTGCACCAATTTCGCGTGCCGAATCATTCAATTCATCCAAAAATTGAATAACCTGTTCTTTGTATGGAATAGTAACATTTAACCCAACTATTTCGGGATTGTTTTTGATGATTTCAGGAAACCTATTGATGTTTTCGATTTCAAAATTTTCATAGGTAGAATCGATGTTTTCCATTTCAAATTTCTCGGTGAAATATCTTTTTGAAAAGGAGTGGGTGAGTGGGTATCCAAGTAATCCGTATCGTTTCATTTCAATTTTTTTGTTAATCCTTCAACTACAAATATTAGTGCGAAACCTATAACTACCATTAAAATTGCTCCCGGCAAAAAAGCAGCGTTTCCGGTAATTTGCTCATATGTTGCGGGCAGAATGTTGCTTTCTGCAAGTGGTTTCATTACACCGTGACGATCGATAAAAGTTTCTGTGACCTCTTTCCACGGCCACACCTTATTTAGTGAGCCCACCATAAAACCTGCTAATACAGCAATGGTAATATTGTGGTATTTTTTTAATAACCACGATAATACGTTGGAGAATGCAATAATTCCTACAACCGCTCCAACCATAAAAGTTAGGATTACCGCAATTTCGAAGTTGCCAACTGCTTCAAGAATAAATTTATACATGCCCAGCAAAACCAAAATAAAACTGCCTGAAATTCCGGGAAGTATCATTGCACAAATGGCAATGGAACCCGAAAGAAATATAAACCAGTAGCTTGTATTGGCTTCGGCTGGTGAAATTATTGTAATTAACCAGGCAACCGCAATTCCTGCAATCCCTGCAATAATTGTCCCTATTTCCCATTTTTTTATGGTGCGGGCTACGTAAATTGCCGATGCTATAATCAAACCAAAAAAGAACGACCAAACTAAAATGGGGAAGTGGTTCAACAAGTACTCCAACCCTTTGGCAAGCGAAAATATACTGATTCCAATTCCGAGAAAGACACTAATTAAGAAAGTTCCATTAATTGCTGTCCAAAATTCAGCAAATTTTCCTGTAAAGAAAAGCTTCAGAGCATTTAGGTTTATCGATTTTATGGAGTTAATTAGCTCTTCGTAAATTCCTGTAATAAATGCAATGGTTCCACCCGAAACTCCCGGAACTACATCGGCAGCTCCCATTCCCATTCCTTTTAATACTAAAACCAGATGGTCTTTTATTGTTCTGTTCATTTTTTTATTTCAGTTTTCGAAATTTTACATTGAATATTGAGAATTGGAGATTTGAAAGTGATAAATCAATATTGAATGTTCAGTAATTAATTTTCAAAGAAAACAAATAATTAAACATTGACAGATAAAATTGACTGGATATTGAAAAAAGTAACCAAAAAGGAAGCCATGTTTTTGTATCACGGAAATAGCTTATTCGGTACTGTTGTTCTTTCGAAAATCGTCAATAATTTTTTTAATTTTTTTGTTTTTTATCGATTTGGGGTAAATGTCAAAAAGATAGTTGATTTGTTCAAAATCTTGTTTCATCGAAATCAGGAGCATTTCGAAAGCTTCTTTTTCCTTTTTGTTTTTCAAAAGAAGTGCCACCATCTGGTATTTTAAGATGGAATCGATATTGTTTTTTATCCCTCTTTTTAATATGCGGATCGCACTATTCGGCTCTTTCGATTGTACATATAATTCTGTCCATGCTAACCAAATTTCTGTATTACCGGCGTCTAACAGTGCGGCCTTTTTTAGTGCTTTTATTGCAAGCTCTTTCGTGCCGAAATCGGCATTTAATTTACCATAAGTAAGCCAATATTCAGAATTCTGCCCGTCGATTTTAATAGCTTTTTTTACGTACTTAATGCTTTCCTCAATTTTTTGTTCTACCCAATTAATTAAACCGATACCAAACCAGGCAGTATCGTTTTTAGGATTTATTTTTAACGCTTTGCGGTAGTATTCTTCCGAACCCGAATGATCTTCTAAATTGAGAAAACATTCGCCAATGTAGCAATGTGCATCGTCATTGTCCGGTTCCGACTCAAGAAATTCTTTGTATTTTATTATGGCTTTTTCGAATTCTCCGGCATTGGCAAAGGCATTACCAATATTAAAAAGAGCCATTTTAAATTCGTCGTTAATTGCCAAAGCAAATTCATAGGCTTCAATAGCTTTCTTATGTTTGTCAGATTTGTTGTAAACCGTACCCAGATTAAACCAAACGGCGTGGTTAAAAGGATCAAGATCCAGGTACTTTTCGTAATACGTTATACTTTTTTTGTATTTACCTGTTTGGTCGCAAAAAAAGCCAAGGTCATATAAAGCCATTTCATTTTCAGGATTGGCTTTAATGGTTTGTTCAAAGTAGTGGATGGCTTTCGATATTTCTCCAACTTGTACATACGATGTTCCAATGTGATATAAAATTTCATCGCTATCGTTCCCAGCAAATTTTATGGCTTTATTAAAAGAAAGAAGGGCTTCCGGTTCGTTGCCCATTATCATGCGTGCCGAACCTTTTAGCAAATGTACATCTGGATTGCTGGAATCAACTTTTTCTGCAAATTTCAGGTATTGCAGCGATTTCTCTAATTTCCCTTTGTTAATAAGTACCTGAGCATATTTTAATTGAAGCGGAACAGCATTCGGATGAATTTGAATGCCTTGTTCGGCAGCAATTTCTGAACCTTGTAAATCTCCTTCATCCAGCAATTGATCAACAATTCCTTCAAATTCCGACACATCAAAATATTTTGTTCTGCCAGATATCAGTGAACGTTTAAAACGGTTAACCGCTCCAACCATGTCTTCGTCCCAGTAATTTTCTCTATCCTCGTTCATTGACTACAAATAAGTTTGCAAAATTAGTAAATCAGATGAATAATAAAATAGATATTATAAGTGTTGTTCTCGTAATAAATCATTAACCGTTTTTACGGGGTTGAATGTTTCAATGGGGACTTCAACAAATAGTGTATTCCAGTTGCTCATCGCGCCATTCCAAAGTCCCGGCAGTTCCTGCGCTTTTAATTCTCTTCCGTCTTTCGATTTTTTTGAAATGAACCCGGTTGCCGTATCTGTAAATTCAGTTAAATCGAATTTTTCACCTTTGTAATTTTTTACGGCACAAACTAAATCAACCGGATTAAAATGAGTTGCATTTTTAGCAATATTTTGTTGCTGAACACTATCCATGTCAATTTGCGAACTTTCCACAACTTGCAACGAAACTGTGCCATCGCTATTTCTCGCCCAAAATGGTCCACCACCCGGTTCGCCTTCGTTTTTAACCATTCCGCAAACACGCAGCGGGCGATTCAGTTTATCTTTTAAATAATAGACCAATTCTTCTTTTTCGGTGTAATATTGGTTTGATGCAGGTTTTGTATTTAGTGTGTTCTCTAAAAAGTTGGCGGCCTCGGCCAAAAATGCGCTATCCAAAGCAATGTGGTGTTTCTCGTTTAATTCTTTTTGATAAAAGAATAACTTTTCTTGATGTTTCAATAAAACCCCTGCCAGTGCCTTTTTGTAATCGATGGTGGGTTGTTTTAAACGATCGGGCACAACATTGTCAATGTTTTTTATGAAAATAACATCAGCATCTAAATCGTTTAAGTTTTCGATTAAGGCACCGTGCCCAGCAGGACGGAAAAGCAAACTCCCGTCGTTTTCTCTGAATGGTTCGTTTTTTAAATCAACGGCAATCGTATCTGTCGATGGTTTTTGCTGACTAAATGAAATCGCAAATTTAACTCCCAATTCTTTTTCATAGTTGGCCTTTATTTTATTCAATAGTTTTTCAAATTCCGGTTGATGTTCCGGGGAAACTGTAAAATGCAAATTGGCTTTTCCGTTGCTGTCTTCTGAATATTTTGCACCTTCAACTAAATGTTCTTCAAACGGTGTTCGGGCTCCATTTTTATACGAATGAAATTTCAGTAAGCCTTTTGGAAGCGAACCGTAATTGAGACCTTTTGAATTTAAAAGAAAGTCAATTTTATTTTTGTTGTTTATTTCCTCACCCCCTTTTTGAATGGATTCATTAAGTTGATTGGCAAAGGCAAATTTGTCAAACTTCTCGTAATATTCTTTGGCAGCTTGGTTTTCAGAGTGAATAGCTATTTCTGAATTGCCTTTTTCGAAGGATTCCAAAGCTTCAAATAATGCTTTGAACATTCGACTGGCTGCTCCCGATGCCGGAATAAATTTTAATGGTTTTGTGTTTTCCGAAATCTTACGGTCGTATAAATCAATCCTTTTTATCAGTTCTTCTTTTGTTAAGCGAATAATTCCATTTCCGACAGAAGCCGCAGCCTCTATTTTAAGATAAGGAAATCCGTTTTGGAAATTAATAATCTGAGATTGAACCGTTTCAATCTGGCTACCACGATTTTTTATTTGAGATTTGTTTTTTTCAGAGAACATATTTGTGTCTTTAAATATTATTTAAAATTAAGAATTAGATTCAGAAATGAAACGTATGGAATGGTCATAAAGATTAAAGTTTTCAATATTTTTTCAACATTTAATGTGAAGATCGCTGAACCGCTGTTTTTTACGTATTTTTGAAAACTCAAAAAACAAGGAATGGTTCAGTCAAAATACGTTTGGGGACACGAAAAAAGGTACAACGATTTTTCATCCTATTTCAGAAATAAATTTTCTGAACGAGTTCAAAAGGTTTCAATCGATGCCGGATTTACCTGTCCGAACCGCGACGGAACAAAAGGTTTGGGTGGCTGTTCCTATTGTAACAACAAAACTTTTAAACCTACTTATTGCAACCTCGAAAGTAGTGTTACCAGTCAGATTCTGGAGGGAATAGAGTTTTTTGGGAAGAAATATAAATCGATGAAATTTCTTGCTTATTTTCAGGCTTATACAAATACCTATGCACCACTCGAAAATCTGAAATTATTGTACGAGGAAGCCTTGCAACATCCTAAAATAGTTGGCTTGGTAATTTCTACACGACCCGATACTGTCTCTACTGAATTACTTGATTATTTGGCGGAGTTGAGTAAAGAGGTTTATGTAATGGTTGAGTTTGGTTTGGAGTCGCATTTAGATAAATCGTTGCATTTGATAAATCGCGGACATACTTTTGCTGAATCAATTTGGGCATTGGAACAAACTGCAAAACGCGGAATTAATAATTGTGCGCACTTAATTTTGGGTTTGCCGGGAGAAACAAGAGCCGAAATGTTAGAACAGGCGAAAGTGATTTCATCGCTGCCCGTTAAAAATTTGAAACTGCATCAACTTCAAATTCACAAAGGAACTTTATTGGAAAAGCAATATTTGCAGAATCCCAACCAGTTTAATTTATTCACTGTAGAAGAATATATCGAGTTGGCGATAGATTATTTGGAACTGCTGAATCCGAATATAATTGTGGAACGATTTGTTAGTGAAGCGCCCGCCGAAATGTTGATTGCTCCCAAATGGGGTTTGAAAAATTTTGAGTTTGTAGCCAAAGTTGAAAAACGCCTTAAACAACGAAACACTTGGCAGGGGCGATTATTTATTAAATAAAATGATGAGATATTTTAGAACCAAAACACAATATTGAGGAGGAGATATTTTTTAATATTTCTTAATACTTGTGTCTTGATACTTGATACTTTTTCTCTATTTGTCACTTCGCAATTTTAATACCCACAATTCCACCATTTCCTCTGCTCGCCAGGTTTGGTTTCTTTTTGTTCTCTTAGATGCTGAACGAACCTTTTTTTGCAAGAACAATTCTTTTTCGAATCGCCCGCCTTCAGCTAATTCTGTCTCGATTGGATGAGTGTCGTCAACTTTTGTAATTCGTGCAAGATTCGAAAATAAAAGAACCACTCTTCCATTGGGTTGAAGGTGTTTTTTTGCTTCAGCAAAAAAGCGGGAAAACAGTTCTGAATTATAATAAATTGCTTTGTCTAATTCGTCTAAATTTTGTGACGCTGGTAACCACGGTGGATTAAAAACAATCAATTCTGCATTTTCATTGCTATTGGCAAATAAATCGCCATGTATCAGTTCTATCTTTGAATGCAATTGATTTGAATTTTCGTTCAGACCAATAATGGCGTTGGGATTTGAATCTGTTCCATAAACTTTTTCGAATCCTTGTTTCACAAGTTGGAACGAGAGTACACCACTCCCAATTCCAATGTCGAATGCCGATTTTTTGTCACCCTTGTAACGTCTCAGCCAACTATCGAAAAGTTCTAAATGTTCAAACCGGGTTGGGAAATAGGTTCCGAACCATGGATGTATTTTTCGTTTCAAAACAGGAATAAAAATACCTTTTTCATACCATTGCCACGCACTGTTTAAACCTTGAATCTGTGGAAATGGAAGTAGAAATTCGTTTAATCCGGGATACAAAATTTCGAACCACCCAATTTTTGGAGCTTTTCTAACCACCAGTTTATGCTTGCTTACGTTTAGTAATA
>CAYZBC010000203.1:0-9464 GCA_964476535.1 uncultured Maribellus sp. | reverse complement strand
GGACAGTTGAGCTTTGAATTAAATTATGAACTTTAAAAACGGGAGATGGTCAATTTAGAATTGAATCAAAAAAGATTAACCATTACTATTCAGGGAAATTTGATTCTTTTGAAATAGCACAGGCGAAAATGGAAAGGCTTCAAAACAAATATTCGGGTGCATTTATAGTGGCATTTAATGACAATAAATTAATTTCTATTAAAAAGGCGTTAGGAAAAATGTAATTGATATTTGAAATTCCTAATTTTACATTATTAACGAATCTTTAATAGCCAATAATGAAATTATCAAAATACACAAAACTTGGAATTCTAATTGTTATTTCTTTTTCTCTTTTATTTTGGGGACTGAGTTACCTGAAAGGAAATGACATATTCAAACAGAACAATTCGTACCATGTTGTTTATGACCGGGTTGAAGGCCTGGTGGAATCGAACAAAGTAACGTTGAATGGTTATCAAATCGGTCAGGTAAAAAGTATAAATTTCGATCCCAACAACTATGAAAAACTAATTGTAACTTTTATTGTTGATGCCTCATTTCGAATTCCGATAAATTCTGTTGCTCAAATTGTAAGCAGCGATATTATGGGAACGCGTTCAATAAAAATGATAATGACCAACGAAAAAGTAGTTTACATGCCGTACGATACCATTCCCGGTGCTGTAGAAAGCGATTTAAAAGAGCAAGTGAGCATGCAAGTTCTTCCTATAAAAAACAAGGCAGAACAGCTTTTAAGTACAATCGATTCGGCAATTACCGTTTTAACAGTAATCTTTAACGAAGATGCGCGCCAAAATCTATCAGAAAGTTTTGCAAATATTAACCAAACCATCGAGAATATTGAGAAAACTACAGGTGACCTTCAAAATATTGTAGCTACAGAAAAAGGTAGTATTAAGCAAATAGTTTCAAATATTGAGGAAATCACCACCGTTTTCAACAACAATACGAAAGAGCTGGAATCTGTAATAAAAAATCTATCTAGTTTTAGCGATACCTTAGCCCAATTTTCAATTTCGCCAATTGTAACTAATATATCCGATGCTTCAGAACAAATACTTGAGCTTCTGCAAAAACTGAATAGCGACGAAAGCACTGCGGGACTCCTGCTTAATGATGATAAACTTTATCAATCGATAAATGCACTATCTGGAAATTTGAGCTTTCTTATAAACGATATCCAGGCAAACCCCAAACGTTATCTCCATTTTTCTGCATTGGATTTTGGAAAAGAATACTACATAAATGCAAGTGGTGATGGCAACTCAAAAAACATAGTATTTAAAGTTCATCTAATTTCCACAAAGAATCAAATTCCTACTAATTCGGAATTTTTCAAGGGCATTGAAGGTGTAGAAGAATTTACTGCCAGTGGAGCTTACACCTATCTCTTGGGTGCTACCGGAGTGTATTCCGAAATTGTAGAAATTCATGAAAAAGTTAAGCAAAAGTATCCAGAGTCAACCATCGTTGCATTTAAAAATGGACGGTTGATAAAACTTGAAAAAGCTTTAAAATCTTTAAACTAAATTTTAATTTTTTTAGGTTAAAAACCACTTATCAACAAAGCACCCTACCACTACCGACCAGTTATGAAGTTAATAGTCAATACATTAATAATAACATACTGATAATCAACACCTTAATAATTATTAAAATATATTTATTTTTAAATGCCTGATAAAGAAAACAATATATCTTTTTGGAATAATACACTAGAATTTTAATTTTTTTTTTAACTTTTTTTTCGCAATTTTTGTTCTCTGAATTACTACTAAGGAAGTTATAGTAGAACCTCAAAAAAACCAAATTTTATAAATGAGCGAAGAATATAAAGCTGCATGGGGAAAATGCTTGAATGTAATAAAAGATAATGTACCTAGCAGTAGTTATAATACTTGGTTTGAACCAATTATTCCAGTAAAACTTAACGAAAAGGTACTAACGATACAAGTACCCAGTGCGTTCTTTTATGAATACCTGGAAGAACAATTTATCGATATTTTACGAAAGACTCTTCGTATGGTATTGGGAAATGGTGCAAAATTGGAATACAATGTTGTTATGGGTAATAAAAACGGTGATGAACCATACACAGTAAGTTATCCGACTAACAATAATAGTAAGATTCAAAATAAACCGCTTACCGTCCCGCTCAAAGCGGATGATAGAGCGGCAATAAAAAATCCATTTATTATTCCGGGTATTCAAAAATTACAAATAGACCCACAGTTAAAATCTGACAATACCTTTGAAAATTTTGTTGAGGGTGACTGCAACCGTTTGGCAAGAAGTGCTGGTTATGCGGTGGCACAGAATCCTGGAGGAACAGCTTTTAATCCCCTGATGATTTATGGTAATTCCGGTTTAGGAAAAACACATCTTGCTCAGGCAATTGGAATTGAAGTAAAAGAGCGTTTCCCAGACAAAATAGTTTTATATGTAAATGCAAATAAATTTCAAACTCAATTTACCGAGGCAACACGAAATAATAACCGAAACGATTTTCTTCATTTTTATCAAATGATTGATGTTTTGATACTGGATGACGTACATGAATTTGCAGGAAAAGAAAAAACACAGGAAACTTTTTTCCATATATTCAATCATTTGCACCAAATGGGCAAACAATTGATTTTAACTTCAGATAAACCGCCGATCGAATTAAAAGGTATGGAGCAGAGGTTATTATCGCGTTTCAAGTGGGGATTAACTGCCGATTTACAAACACCGGATTTTGATACCCGTATGGAAATCCTACGTCGCAAGGTGTACAAAGATGGCATTTCGCTTTCTGACGAAGTATTGGAATACATTGCATCCCATGTTTCGAATAATGTGAGAGAATTAGAAGGAGCATTGGTTTCTTTGTTGGCACAGTCGATGCTAAATAAACGAGAAATTACGCTGGAATTAGCAGCTAAACTAATTAATAAACTGGTTAAAAACTCGAAGCGGGAACTTTCTATCGAATACATTTCCAAAGTTGTTTGCGATTATTTTAGCATGACGGTTGATGCACTTCAGGCAAAAACACGCAAACGCGAAATCGTTCAGGCAAGGCAAATTGCGATGTATTTCTCGAAAAGCCTTACAAAATATTCGCTGGCAAGTATCGGTGCACAAATTGGGAGCAAAGACCATGCAACAGTGTTGCACGCTTGTAAAACAGTAAATAACTTAAAAGATACCGATAAAAACTTCCGGCAGTTTGTGGAAGACATCGAAAAGAAACTAAAAATGTAAAAGAGCAGTAGCATCCGTCAATTGACAGATGCTTTTTTACTTTAAAATGATTTATTTATTAGCAAGTATATTCTCCTCATCGATGATTTATGTAGTTTTTAGGTTAGCAAAAAACTACTCGTGCAACTTAACTTCACTTATTACCATAAATTACCTAACGGCGACTGTTTTTGGGTTTTTATTATTTAACTCTGAAATTAAAAACATTTGGGGCAATTTAATCCATTGGTTACCTTTTGGAATTTTGCTGGGGATTTCATTCATTGTTATGTTCTACCTAATTGGAAATTCTTCTCAAAAAGCAGGAATAACTGTTACTACTCTGGCTAATAAACTTTCATTGGTTTTTCCAGTTCTTTTTTCACTACTCTATTTTAACGAAGAAATTACAACTATAAAAACAATCGGTTTATTTACGGCATTTATTGCAGTTTTTTTTACTGTTTACAAAAAAGATCTAAAAAAGACCAATTTCATTTTTATTGTTTTGCCCGTTACAATATTTGTAGGAAGTGGAATTACCGATTCGGTTGTAAAATTTATACAAGCGGTAAAAATTAATGCAGATGAAACTTCAATTTTCTCATCGTTTGTATTTTTAGTTGCTTTTATTATCGGAATAATTATCTCTTTTTTACAAAAACAATCGCTAAAAACCAACCACTTCCCTACTCTGGCTTTTGGATTTTTACTTGGTATCGTTAACTTTGGTTCGTTATATTTCATAATAAACGCCTTAAATAAAAGTGAATTGAACAGTTCAATGGTTTTTGCAATAAATAACATGTCGATTGTAGCTCTTTCAGCAATCTTGGGTACTTTCCTTTTTCGAGAAAAACTTAATAAAACAAATATTGTTGGTATTTTATTGGCAATATTAAGCTTATACTTTTTAATATGACAAGCGACAAATACAACACAATTGTAACCGAAAGCCAGGGTCATTTTAAAGATAAAGGGAGTAAATTTTATTCCTTTGCTTTTCCTCTTCAGAACGAGGATCAAGTAAAAAAAATAATTACCCAATTAAAAAAAGAACACCACAGTGCGCGACACTTTTGTTTCGCTTGGCGACTGGGAGAAGAAAATATATGTTTCAGGGCAAACGACGATGGAGAACCTTCGTCAACTGCCGGAAAACCAATATTAGGGCAACTACAAAGTTTTGACGTTACAAATATTCTTATAGTTGTTGTTCGTTATTTTGGAGGCACTCTTTTAGGGGTTGGCGGGCTAATAAATGCATACCGAAAGGCAGCCGCTGATGCATTAAACAATGCCGAAATTTTGAAGAAACTAATTGAAAAAAATTATAAAATAAGTTTTACATACAACGAACTAAACGACGTAATGCACATAATTAAGCAGGAAAACTTCGACATTAGAAGTACTGATTTTCAAGAAAATTGTAGTCTTGTTTTTTCGGTTAGAAAATCGGAAGCCAACAAAGCTGAAAAAATATTTAAAAATTTATATAAAGTTCAACTTAAAGAAGTTTTAGAATAAATTTCTGTTAATAAAATGCTCATAAGTATTACGTAGCAAATTCAACAAAAAACAATATTCGCCTTAATTTTGCAGAGTATGATACAACACCATTTAAATCGACTTGCATTTTTTGACGGACTAATTAATATCCACAAAAAAGTCGCTTTCTTAAGGTGTAATTTCAATGAAACAATAGGCACAATAGAGAATCAGTCATATCGAAATTGCAGAAAAGCATTTTCGTTCGAAGAAACCAATATTTATATTAATTAAATATTGGTTTCTTTTTTTGAAATAAAAATTAAAATATCAAAAGATAAGACCACAAATAAAGTTTAAAAATAATAGGACGAATTACATAGCTTAAAACAAACAACAAATAGAGATGAAAAAGGATTTAATTTCAATTACAGATTTTTCGAAAGAAGAATACCTTAGAATCATGGATCTTGCTGCTGATTTCGAAAAAAATCCAAATCAGGATTTGCTGAAAGGGAAAGTAGTTGCTTCGCTTTTTTTTGAACCATCAACACGAACACGCTTGAGTTTCGAGACCGCAATTAGCAGGTTAGGAGGACGAATAGTAGGTTTTGCAGACCCAGGCAGTTCCAGTGCAACAAAAGGTGAAACTTTGCACGATACAATTAAAATGGTCAGCAATTATGCCGACTTAATCGTAATGCGACACCCGCTGGAAGGAGCTGCAAGATACGCAGCGGAGGTTTCAAGTGTTCCGATAATAAATGCCGGCGACGGTGCTAACCAGCATCCTTCGCAAACACTACTCGATATGTACTCGATTTTAAAGACACAGGGCACGCTGGATAATATCAACCTATTTATGGTTGGCGATTTAAAATACGGACGAACGGTACATTCACTTTTACAAGCAATGTCGGAATTCGAAAAACCAATATTCAATTTTATTTCTCCCGAAATTTTAAAAATGCCTGAAACGTATAAATTATCATTAAAAGAAAAAGGAATAAAATATTTCGAACACGAAGAATTTACTGATATTATTAGCGAAGCCGATATTATTTATATGACTCGCGTTCAAAAAGAACGATTTTCCGATCCTATTGAATACGAAAAGGTTAAAAATATTTATATACTTCGGAACGCAATGCTTAAAAACACAAAATCAAATATGAAAATTCTGCATCCGCTTCCAAGAGTTAACGAAATTCATCCCGATGTGGATGGAAATGAAAAAGCCTATTATTTCGACCAAGCTCGAAATGGAGTATTTACCCGCGAAGCAATAATAACACATATTATGAATCTAAAATAGACATTGATATGAAAGAAGATATAAAGAAAAAACTAAAACTAAAAGTTAGTGCGATTAAAGAAGGAACAGTAATTGACCACATACCGGCAAAAAACTTATTCAAAGTAATTACTATTTTAGGATTGGATAAAATTGAGAATCAAATAACCTTTGGGACTAACCTGGAAAGTCACAAATTGGGCGGCAAAGCAATTATTAAAGTTACTGACAAGTTCTTTAAAGACAATGAAATTAATAAAATTGCACTGATTGCGCCACATGCCAAGCTTAATATTATTAGAGACTACGAAGTTGTTGAAAAACGAATTGTTGAAACACCTGAAACAATTAATGGAATTGTAAAATGTTTTAATCCAAAATGCATTACAAACAACGAAATAATTACGACATCTTTTAAAGTTATTGTCAACGAACCATTGTCGTTAAAATGCAAATACTGCGAAAAAATAACTAACGGAGAACAGATTCAAATTTATTAATTATCTGCTTAAAATTATAAAAAGAAATCCGCTATTCAACTTAGTTAGAGGGCGGTTTTTTTTATATATTTGCGTTCGTAAAAGCCCAGATGGCGGAATTGGTAGACGCGCTAGTTTCAGGGACTAGTTTCATTAT
Source organism: uncultured Maribellus sp. (assembly GCA_964476535.1). Classification (GTDB taxonomy): domain Bacteria; phylum Bacteroidota; class Bacteroidia; order Bacteroidales; family Prolixibacteraceae; genus Draconibacterium. The sequence goes on along the minus strand of CAYZBC010000203.1, from coordinate 2,818 downwards.
TGGAGTGCAAGTTCGAGTCTTGTTCTGGGCACAATAGATGAAAAACATTGAAAAGCCTTGCAATATGCAAGGCTTTTTTTATTTTATAAATCATTCATATTCATACATTTAAGCAATAAACATACTGCTTTCTATCATTTCATCTTTGTTCATACTATTTCATATTTGTTCATAAAAGTAGTACCTTAGCAGTATCCAATAATACCCAGTTATGAAAAAAGTAAAATATCAATTTGTTTTTAATCGTAAAAACAAACTCAATAAAGAAGGTAAAGCATTGATTCAATTAAGATTAACAAAATATAGTACCCAAAAATTTATTAGTACCGGGGTATATATCACCCCTAATTGCTGGGACGAAACAGGTTGTTGTGTCAAACGTCAACCAAATAAAATCGAAGTCAACAAATTCTTGCATGACTTTAAGGATAAGATTGAAAAGCATGAATACAAACAACTATCCAATGGAAAAGAACTTGATTTAAACAGATTGGACGACGTCTTACATGATATGCCTCAAGGGGATTTTATTGCTTTTTTTGAACGCGAAGCAGAAAACTCCACCAGAACTTACAACACTATCCGAAATTATCGCTCTTGTCTCTCCTACCTTAAGAAATTTGGTATAATTAAATCTTTCAACGATTTAAATTACAAAAACATCGTTGAATTCGATGCGTTTTTAAAACGATCAAAAATTAGCAATACAACAGTTCATAAACAGCATAAAGTATTGAAGTTTTTTATCAGGAAAGCGACCGATATGGATATTTTAAAGTATGAACAAAATCCATATCTAAAATTTAGGCCTGATCCTCCTGATCAAACTATGAGAAGATATCTAACCCCTGAAGAACTAAAAAGTATTGAAGAAAAAGACTTACACATCGACCGTCTGGCAAAGGTGCGTGATTTGTTTTTATTTTCCTGTTTTACCGGAATTGGTTACGTTGATTTAGAGAAACTCTCAAAAAATGACATAGTACTTGAAGATGGAATGGAGTGGATAGTAATAGCTAGAACTAAGACAGGATCGCCTTCATACATTCCTGTTTTTCCGCAAGCTAAAAAGCTATTGGAAAAATATGATTATAAAATACCGGTGATTACTAATCAAAAAGTGAATGCTTTTCTAAAAGAAATACAGGTTCTTTGTGGCATAAACCAGCATCTGAATTTTCATATGGCGCGGCATACTTTTGCAACAACCATTACTCTATCGCATGGCGTACCAATTGAATCTGTCAGCGAAATGCTAGGACATTCAAATATTAAGATAACCCAGATTTATGCCAAAATCCTGAAATCAAAAATCAAAAAAGATACCGCGGGTTTAATGAAAGGATAAAATTGATTGCTTTCAAAGTGTAATGTTTTACTGGTAATAAATCACATCTGTTTCCGGGTAATTTTCCCTTTTATTATATACAAGCTTAAAATTGATTCCTTCGAAATTACCGTATCCCCTTTAAAACTAGGGTTTGCAGCCCTGAGGATGATTTTATCATCATCAGTGTGCGGAAAAAGAAGTTTTACTGTTTTCATATTATTAGCCAGTTCACTGGTTATAATCAGGTATGCTTCACCCCAAAGTATAACCTCCAGGTTGTCAAGTTTCTTTACAGCCAAAATTTCGCCACTCGCAAAGGTTGGGTACATGCTATCCCCGTAAACCGGTAGGTATGCCGTACAATCATTAAACGGCTTGAAATCGACATAAAACTCAGGAGCTTCTTCAACATCATTAAAACTTCTGATTATTGTTGCTGTTACATCAATATTATAAAAAGGAACACCTCTCTCTTTTGTGTTCGACAGAGATTCTTCCAGTACTCCAGCTTTCCAGATTTTAGATAAATCTTTGTTGATTAGATAATCTAAAGACAAATCATAATATTCAGATATTTTCTGCAAGGTTTCAAGCTTTGGCGTTGCCTTTTCACTAATATAAGATCCAATTGCCCCCCTATTCAATTCAAATTTTTTCCCAAATAAGTCTAATCCAATTTCTTCAATATCAACTAATAATTTGATATTCAGAGACAATTGTTTAAAACCATTTTTATTAAGCATGATTAAGCATGATTAAGCAGATTTTATTTGTAATTACAGATAATATCTGCAATTTTGTAACGTCAAATGTAAAACAAATTTTAGAATGTCAAAAGTAACAAAAATAAACACCTGTGACAATACCTTAATTGAGGTAAAAAACTTTCATGTTGCGTATGGTATGGTACCAGCTGCAAAACAACTGGAATTAAGAAATAGTCTTATGAAAATATGCGGCTGGAAAGCCTTTAAAACTTTCCACGCGAAACGTCAGGGATTGGTAAAAATAACTATTCTGGAAATCCCAGCTATCAAAGCTGCTTTTGAGCAGTATAACATCGATGCCTGGACCGGCGAATATATTAAACCACTGGCAGAAGTTTAAACAAATAAGAAAACTAAACATAGCTATTACATAAATAACAAGGAGAAATTACAATGCTGGAAACAAAAGTGTTAATTAAAGAAACTGAGCTAATTGATCTAATAAACGAAGTTAAGGAAATTCGGGTGGCCGTTTGCGAATTTGGTGGACAAGAGCTTCTTTTTGCAAGCGATATTAAAAAACTAATGGGTTGGAGCGATACTACTTTTTGGAGAAGGTGCAACGATGTAGTCTATCCACTTCCCATGACAAAGCTCGGCGTGAAGCTAATTATTACTAAAAAGAAATTTGAAAAATATTTGGACGGAATAATTTGATTCATGAGGATAAGAAAAAGTAATATGGAAACAACAGCTTTAAAAATGTTCACTGAAACCATTC
>CAYZBC010000202.1:5642-9476 GCA_964476535.1 uncultured Maribellus sp. | reverse complement strand
TACTCAAAGTTAATAAATCTCGAAATTCTGCCCGGCAACTCAAAATAATATTTAGTATGGGAGTTGCAAATAAAAAAATGAAGGATAAAAACGGTAAACTGGTTTTTAGCTTTAGTGATTAAATATTTTTACCGGGAACAGTTTTTGGGATAGGAATGACAACGAAGATAAAAATGCAAAATTTGTTGTTGCCATGCGTGCTGTTTTGTGTGGTAATACCAAGGACGACTTGAAATACGCGATTCTCAGCGGCTCATTTTTTGTTTAAACGATTTAAATTTAGTTAATTATGCCAATTTTAAAGGCAATCGTTTTTTGTACAAATAAATAATTATGGTAAAATAGTTAGTTTATTAACTGTTTAACTCCTCGATTTGAAAAGTGTTTTGAGAGTAAGCCGGACACTTACATGTTTTGCACGAGCCGAGTAAAAAAGTAAAAAATAAAATCAAAAAAATACTTATCAGTACTTTATATTGAATGTGTCTAAATACCGGACTTTTCAAGAAAGTTTGGAAGCCCGTTAAATGTACTGTTTTGCCTGCATTCAAAAAGAAGTTGCAATTCATATCTAATTTTATGGTCAAACGTATATTAAAAGCATATTAAACAAAGATTATAAGCGAAAAAAATAGAGAATTATTGTCGGTTTTTGAAAAAATAAGGTTAAAATTGCACATATTTTGAAGAAAATACAGATCCTTACATAGATTTCAAACTAAAAATATTTTTAGAGTTATGAATAATTAAGGTTTGGTTTTTAAGATAGGACTGTTGAAAACATTAATAATAAGAAAGTATTTTATCCTGTATAAATTTTGTACATTGCTGCAATATTTTATACGTTTGTAATCTTAGTAATCTTTTAACAGAACAGAAATGTTTAAAAATATGATGAGAGAGTTAAATAAATTAAAATCAATCAATCAATTAAGTTCAATTTAAATTTCATGCTATGAGAAATTTTTTTACACGGCTTTTTGTGTTTGTCCTCATGTTTATGACATTTGGTGCTACAGGGTTCGCCCAGTATCCAGCGAATGTCCCTGCTGCAGGTTTGTGGCCGGAACATGCATCGACGACTACACTGCAACCTACATTGGAGGCAGGAGTCCAAACACTAAAAATTACCTTTCCTGGTACAGACGATACGAATACCGTCTGGCGTCTGAGGGATGGTGGTATTATTTCCTTAAATGCCGATCCTGGAGGATCGGGAGTCTTTCAACAAGAGTCGCTTCAAATCGGAAGCGAAGATGGCTGGAGGATAGTACCGAATGGAAACTCCATTGAGGTTACCTTCGAACATGCTTATGTTGAAGATGCCTACTATTATGTAACCGTATCGGCAGATGCCATCCAGATGATGGATGAGTCATTCTATTCCGGTCTTTCTATCCACTGGGATCAGCTTGTTGTTGATCCAGGTTTTGATGGTGATTCGCCTCTTAAGTCAGGGGCAGATTACACTTGTCCGTATGATTACAGTCTTTTTTGTGATGCCGACTGGGCATTTAGAGTGGACGATGTTCATGCTCCTGTTATGGCAAATTGCGAGCTTGTTAAAACAGCTGATTCGGATACCATTGAAAATGGTGACAGAGGTGTATCTGTTTTAGCAGATACCGTTTTTGTTTGCTTTAACGAACCTGTATCTTGGGTTAATGGTAATCCAATCAATCGCTTAGAAAATGGCGATGTTGCTTTTTACCATGCAACTAACGACCAGCTTAGGTTAACAGTAAGTGAACTTGGCGAATTTGGTGGCGATGTATTGTACCAAAAACCCAGTGCTCTTATTTTAAGCGACGACAGTATGTCTCTTAAAGTTGTTTTAAGCAAGTCTGGAGTTAATCAGGACATGTTAAAATCTGCTGCAAGAGGAACAAATGTATGGCCGGCAGATGCAGATATTTACATGCGTTTTATTGGTGGTTTGCTCGTTGACAGAACAATGGACAGCGAAGAGAATACATGGGCAGGTGTAGGCAATAGCCCGGCTGAAACTTATTTGGTTAATCCTGACGAATTTTGGTTTACTACCAGAGACAATGACGCCATTAGCATTTTAATTGAAAATGTTGATGGAGATAATAACAGCAATGCTGGTCACGATCCAATTTGGATGAACGAAGAGTTTAAGATTACCTTGGGCGAAGATGGTTTAAGGTGGATAGATGATAATGATTCACTTAGTGCTGCTAATGCAAAGCCACTCATCGAACTGAAAGTGGATGGAGTAAGTAAACCTTTTAATATTGTTTCTTTTACTGCATCTGGAAGTGTTACGACCATCGTAATTGATCCAAATCCTGGTTTCGTAAATAGCCAATCAGGTTCAGAGGTAACTGTAAGCGTTTTGCCTAACCTTGTTAGAGATGCAGATCTTACACCAGTACTGGATGCAGATTCTACTTTCACTTTAGGTGATTTTAATGCTCCGGATTTAGACCCCGTAAGTGTGAACAATATTCTTTGTACTAACTTCGATTTAAGGGCTGCTACCAACGAAGACGGCATTGTATATTATGCTATAATCGATGAGGATTCAATTCCTACAAGTCCTATACATTGGGACGCACCAGGTATTGAGGATATTTATCGCGGTTATAATCTTTGTGATGTTGATAATAGTAGTACTGATGTTCCGGTTTATTTCAACCACGTTGCCGATCCTGATGGCGGACCATTTGTTTATGGTATGGACAATACAACCTGGCAAGCCGATTCGTTTATGGTAACGCCTGCATTAACTGCGTTCGATCACATCGACGATTTTGTTGCACAAAACCATGGCAAAACATTTCGGGTCTATTATTTCGGTTTAGATCCGGATGCTGATGGTCCTTGGAATACCGGTTTAATTCCATTGAATGGGCAAGCTACAGGGGTTTCTATGCTTACGGTTACTTTAACCGACTGTTTAGAACCTGAACATGCATGGCATTTCGAAGGTGATGAAACGGGTAATGATGCTAATGATATATTATGGGATCTTTGTGGAAGTGGTGAAAATATTGAAAAACAAGGTAAATGGAATTTTAAAGTTCCTACCGGCGGATACACTGACGAATTACAATTTGTTGATGGCGCCCTTAACTGGGACGACATGGACGAATTAATTGCTTCCGGTGTATTTAGACTTTCTGTTACAGATAATTATATTGGAAGCCCATCTTCGTGGACAACCGTAGAAATAGAATCGATTGTATATGAAAACGACCAGGTAATTATTACTCCGTTAAATTCATATCCTTCGGCAGGTGGTGCAATGATTACGCTGTTAAGCGGAACGCTGATGGATGCTTCAGGTAATCCTATTAATATAGAATTATCGTGCGACAAACAAGTGGAGTCGTATTGCGATCCTGCAATTGTTGACTTTAAAGTTGAAACAAAAACTTTATTGTTCCCTTCAGCTAATGAATTTACTGGATTAAATGGTGTGGTAGCTTTAAAAAATGGTAAAATTACCGTTGAATTCAACAAGCCATTGTTTACACCTAAAAGGGATAATACTCCGGCATATTCGCCTATATTAGAGCCAATTAATGATTTAGATTCTACCGTTAAAAACTGGATAGGTAACTACATTAAAGTACGTGTGGGAGATGGTGTTGATGCTGATGATAACGACGATGTAGTGGACGAAAAGTTGTTTACATACACGGTTACCAGAGAAACAGATCCGAAAGCAGCTGCAGTTGGTGGTATTACAAAAGTAGTAATGACTCCGATTGCCGGTCAGTTGGAATACGAAAGCGAAACATGGTACTACGTTGAAGTTGAAGAACTTTTACAAGATGTTGACCGCAGAGAATTAGCCTGGGTTGA
>CAYZBC010000202.1:4223-5542 GCA_964476535.1 uncultured Maribellus sp. | reverse complement strand
AAAATTTCTCCGGAACTGGTATTCGCTTTCCAATTGTTGGACGATGCAAATCCTGGCGTTATTATAAATGAACTCTATTTTGAAGAGGCAGATAGTGCTTTTGTATCATGTACTGATAGTGAAAATATGTTGAGCACTAGTGATGAACAGACTGTTCCAATTGGTGCACTTATTACTGAATGGTCGCAAATGGGATTCGATAGAAGTGGTAATAATGGTCAATATTATATCGAACAAGATCCCAATACGCTACGTCCTTATTTCACATTAAAAAATAGCAATGGAGATACATTGGATTACGATATTATTGTAATTGAAATATGGGATCCTGTTGACGAAGTTCCTGCATCGTATATACCTTTCTATCCTGGAATACATGATGCTATTCTACTTGGTTTCAGGCCATTTGAGCCACTTGCCGAGGGAGAAAATTACAACATGAGTTTTAATCCGAATTATCAGGCAAGCAACCCGGTTGATCCGGCTGTTGGTCTAGCTATGGGTCCGGTATTTATCGATGATAACGGAAACGCTTTGGAGCATAACACCTTTGTAGAGTTTTCTACTTGTGTTACCGATGCAAATGCCTGTTATACTTCTACAGTAACTGTTGTAAGTGGTACTAACGACGATGAATTTACACCCGATTTTGTTGTAAATTTCGATAAAGTTGATGCTGCTCCAATCAACGGATCAGCTACTTTTTTCCAAATAACTGATGGAACTAATACATGGGAAGCTACTAACGAAAGTCTTTTCTTTGGAACTAACGGAGAATACTCCGTACCATGGAATGCATTTTCTCCAACAACTCCATTAACCGACGAAACAACTTATACATTCAGTGTTAGTGCGGGTGCTTTTAATACTACCGGAAATGCAAGTGTAGTAAACTGTTTAAGTGAACAAGAATTCACTACGGTAGATACAACTGCTCCCGCTTTAGATTGTTTATCTCCCGACATTGCCTATAATTTGGGTGGTAATGTTAATGTGGATGAGGCTGGTACTTATGACAATGCAGACGCAATCAATCCACGTAATCCTGGTAAAATCACAATTTGTTTCAACGAGGACGTAAACCTGATGGCGGGTAAATTAATTAAGATTTATGATATCGGTTCAACTGGTGGTACCTCTTTACGTAAAACTTATACTGCAGGTACCGATGGCGATTGGGACGAAGATACCTATACTTGGAGTGCTGATATTCCTGCTGACTTATTAGCTTATGATGCATTTTTCAATATTGACGTTCAACAAGGTTTTGTTGAAGATCTTGCAGGGAATGAATTTGAACATTTAACAGGACCGGTTGA
>CAYZBC010000202.1:0-4123 GCA_964476535.1 uncultured Maribellus sp. | reverse complement strand
TGTTCCTCGATGTAACTCCACCAACTGCCAAAATTTGGCCGGTAAACGGAGATACTCACGTGGCATTTAATACACACGGTTATGTTCGTTTCTCTGAACCAATTGTAGCTGATGATAATAATAGCGATAGTACGCTTGTTGTTTCACAGCAAAATCTTAAAAGCTGGATTAAAGTTTATGATGTAACCGGAGGTGATACTTTATTAACTCCTGATGAATATGTTTGTGAATTTATAAATCCTGAACGTACACATGTCCGTGTTACTTTCTTAGATGAACATGCCCCTGCAATTGGAGGAATCACTGCAAATCTGATTGACGAGAATCAGTATAGAATTGATGTAAACTTAACCGGAGATGGAGTTGGAGATACTTCTCCTGTTTCAAGTAATGGTTACGAGTTACAAGATGCTGCAGGAAATCAATTAGTTCAACCTGCTTCTGTAACATTCACAGTAGAAGACATTACCGCGCCTTTGTTTGAGGCTGGTATGTGTTCTGTAACAATGAATAGTGTAGATATTCAGTTTACACCTGTTGCTAATCCACAACCACCAATTACAGGACATTATCCTGCTGAAGGTGGAGTTGTTTATTATGTTGTATTGCGCAAAGGTGTTGATGCTCCTACTGCTGAGCAACTGTTTAACCAGGAATCATTTGATGGGGTTGCGGTTAAAACAGATACAATTACTTCATCCGGTGACAATGTTACCTGGGATTTACCCGAAAGTACAGTGTTAACTGGTTATAACTTCGTAATTTACGCGGTTATGGAAGATGCAGAAGTGGATATTTTTGATGCAGCGAATGATTATGGTACTACATGGTTAAAAGCAGATACTGTATTCAATACATCAAATAATTATCCGATTGGAATAGCCGATATTCGTCCTGCACCAAATAAAAATATGGTTGTAAGAGAATGGGGATTCTGTGTTTGTGATGATGATCCTCCACTTGCTCTTGCTCTTGATAAAGAGTGGAATCAGGAGCTTAACGTTCCTGTTGATACATCGTTTACAATCACTTTCGACGAATTGGTTCAACTTAATACTAATGTTATAACTGCTGGAACAGGTACTGGTACTAATCTAACAAACTATGCACACGAAGTTCGTTTGCGTCGTTGGGACAACAATGTTTCAATTCCTGTTGACTTAATTCAGGTTCCAGGTACAGATTTATTAAAAATTAAACCTCTTGCTGACTTAGAAGAAGAGACAAGGTATTACATCGAAATTGATCGCGAGGTTATTGAGGATATTCTTAATACTCATTGTGAAAGCAATTCTGCTGTATGTCAATGGGATGGTTGTAGTAATGAGCCAAACAATTTTGCAGGTTGGGTAGGTAGAGAAAAGTGGTGGTTCCAAACTACCGATAATCAAAGACCAATCCTAACCGATGTTTCACCTGTTGGATCTTGTATTGCTGAAGGAACGAATAGCATTGTATTTACATTCAAAGAAAAGAATGCAATGACTGTTAATACTTTGACTGGTGTAAGTAGAAACATTTATGTTTATAAAAAGGATGAGTATGCTATACCATTCGAAATTATACCTGCATCATCAGGTCTATGGGCTAGTGATGGAGTCGATGAATGGACAATTACCTATGAAACCAATCATAAATACAACAGCGAAGAGATCTATCGTGTAGTTTGGAATGATAGTCTGTTTACCGACCAAGCGATTCCAACACAATGGAAGTATGACCTTGCTGATGCAGGTAGTTCTTCTGATGTTGTTGATCATGGTGTTGTGGCAGGTGAATCATGGGATGCATTTGAATTTACAGTGGAAGACTACGTATTGCCAACATTTAATTGGGTAATGGTTAATACCTTGTGGCAAGGTTACGTCGATGGAGGTGGTACACCACATCACGAATATGTTTATTCTATTCCTGGTGCAAATGGATTCTGGAATCCGAATGATGACTCTCCACAAGTACCTTCTCCTGATACAATTAATGAGTTAGGTTCTAGTTTAGTTCCTCACGAAATTGCATTTTATGTGTGGACGGACGAAGAAGTTGATTACACTTCTGATAACATGGAAACTTTGAATCCGGAACTGGCGTTTTTCCTTGAATATGAAGATGCTACTCTTCCTACTGGATGGGGACGTGTAACTTTGGATAAAGGGCATATGGATATCAGTTTAGGGAATACAACCGAGACTTTATATGATGGTACTGTAGTAGAAAATAGTTATTGGATTCTAACACCAAATGTTCCACTTTATGGAAATACTCAATACCGATTTGGTGTTGTTGGTGGAACTCTTGAAGATGTAGCAGCTACAGATTGTCGTACAAATATTAATTCCGGAAAACGCTTTGTTAATTTCTGGACTTGGGATACCAACCCTGCAATTGCAGAATTGGCTGACGGTGGTTGCCATCCGGGAGAAGAAAGAATTACTCCTTGGGACGAACTACCTTTATCAAATACAAGGGATTACATCGACCAGTGTGTATGTGAAACCGACTATTTCGACCTATGTTTCGATAAAGTAGTTGTAAAAACAGTTTACGATGGTGCCGGCGCTCCTATTACAGTGCCTACTGCGCCTTATTTTACGTTTGCAAACTTGTTGATGACAGAGACTGACTTAATGGATACCGACAACGGTAATTACATTGATTTCCGCCAAGCTGGTGGTGCTGCTGTTGTGGTTGATTCTGTTAAAACGTTTATAAATGGTGTTGAATTAGCTACTGGTGCGGTTTGTAATTGTACCGAAGGTGCATTGTGTTACAGATTATATGTATCCAGTAACAATGGTGGTACTGGCTTACTTGAAGACACAGAATATTCATTTACGGTTAAAGATGGTGTTTTGAAAGACCAGACTAGAGTTCCTGATGGAAATATTTTTGAAGGACGTTCCTGGGTATTTAAAACACGTTGGAATACTGCTCCGGTTGTTGATATAGATGCAACGAAGCCATTAACACCTGCTGATAATGCAATTAATATAAGTCCGGAAGACGACTTGGTGATTGTATTTAATCGCGATGTTACAGGTGGAGAAGGGCACATTGTGGTGCGCGATAACGGTAACCCACAAGGTGTTGTTGTTAATATAGCTGGTAATGATGAGGATTTTATCACAATCCATGGAGACACCGTAATCGTTGATATTTCAGAATTAGGTCTGAAAGATTATACGACATACTATGCAGAATTAATGTATGACTTTGTTCGCGGTGCCGACTGTGATGTAATATCGTTTGCCGGTGATATCGAACAAGGAATAATTGACGACGAATGGAACTGGTCAACCGGTGACATTGATAGTCCTATCTCTTCGGTATGGCCAAATCAAAATCCGTTGGATTCTACAGCCGCTTGTGTTGCACCTGTTACTGATTTAGTTATTACCTTCGACGAGAACATCAATTTTATTGAGGGTGTAAGTGGTGAATTGGTAATTTACAAAGCAATAGATGCTGAATTGGGTGCTTTTGGAAGACCTGACAGTAGCTTGTTTGGTGATGTGGTAACACGCATTAGTTTTAGTGATGACAATAGTCCACAGTTGCTTGTTTCGGGTACAAATGCTGCAAATGGTTTAACCCGTAACGTAATAACTGTTAATCCTGATGTGGTATTTGAATCGGGAGCTACTTATTATGTAAGAATTGAAGGCGACGGTATCAATAGTGATACAGAAGTCAGTATATTGGCAGATGACCTCGGATACGACTGGTATTATCCACCAACACCTGATCCTGCTTCAACGGAATCTCCATTACCTGGAATACATTACAACGACTGGTGGTTTAAAATTGATGATGATTCAGCTCCGGAATTAGTTGAAAATGGTTTATTTCCTGTGAGAGAATCAGTAATAGAATCACCTGGTACTCAATTGGGTGAAGGCGTTACTACCGATCTTACTATGGAATTCAATATGGATGTATGGCCAGGTATGGGTGTCATTCAGGTTATTGAATTTATTAAAAATCCTGAAGGTGGCGTAGGCGAACAACAAAGACGTATTGTACACGAATTTGATGTTGAAACTGAAGTTGAGGTTCTTGGAAACATGGTTACAATTAGCAATGTTGAATTGTTAGACGGAATTAACTGGTACTATGTATTGGCTGA
>CAYZBC010000201.1:0-9507 GCA_964476535.1 uncultured Maribellus sp. | reverse complement strand
AACTATTAAACTCTTGCCAAATAGTACAAGAATATTAGAAATAAGATACTAAAGAGTTAAATGGATGTAATTGTATAGATTTAATAATTACACGAGTTAATACAAAAATTATACACCCTAAGTATTTAGTTTTCTTTTATAACTCAGAAAGAGGTAAAAATTTGGTTTCTTCAAAAGAAGTAGGTGGAATTCAAAAACATTTTAATATCGGAGCTATAAAAAAACTCAAGATTCCAATCCCGCCAATCGAACTTCAAAACCAATTTGCTCAAATCGTTGAAATCATCGAGGCACAAAAAGCTATAATAAAACAGAGTATGCGGGAGAGTGAAGATTTATTTAATGGGCTGGTTCAAAAAGCTTTTAAAGGAGAATTAAATTAATAATGAACGATAGTAATATATGTAGGTTTTTGTATAATATGACAACACACAGAATGTCAGTTAATAAGTCAGTTAATTACTTACGTAAGACTGACAATATTGCACAAATTAACAAATTTTAACAATGGCCTGATTATGGCTAAATAAAACAACAGAATTTAAAAGAAAAAAAGGTAAAAAAAGAGCAAAAAAAAGTCGCCTGTAAGCGACTTGGGTTTGGAAAAATTGCTTGGCCGCAATTGAGGCTTACCACCTCAATGAATTTCCAAATGAGACTTCAAATATAGAATATTTATTCATATCCCAAGTCTCTTTCCCATAACAACTGCAACACCCTTAATATTGGCGGCTTCTGGCGGCTGTACAGGGAGAGTTATGTAACAATTTAAAATATGCAAAAATGGGAAAAAACCAGCATGTTGTACCCCACAACGGAAAATGGGGAGTAAAAGGAGCCGGTAATAGCAAGGTTACAAAAACTACGTCAACTCAGGGCGAAGCGATTAAAAAAGCTACAGAAATCGCAAAGAACCAGAAATCAGAAATGATTGTACACAGACCAAACGGTCAGATTCGAGATAAGAATAGCTATGGAAATGACCCTTTTCCACCGAAAGGGTAAACTTATATTAAACTAATTTGAAGGAGAACATAAAGTTATGAAATACAACGTAACACATTTTTCAGTTGGCAATGGTAATTGTAGTGTAATTGAATCGGATGATTTTGTGATGGTCATCGATTTAAACAAAACCGAAGACAAAGATTCAGCTTACGATTTACTCAAACCATTTTTTCGTCAAAAAGATGGAAAAGATACAATTGATGTACTTTACATTACCCACGGTGATGAGGACCATTGCCTTGGTTTCAAAAAATTTAAAGAAGAAATTGACAATGACAACCTGGTTATTGGTTCAATATGGCATCAAGGGTACGATAGGGAAAAGAATCACGATTCGGATAATGATACAGCTTTACCCGAAGACTATATCGAATTAAATAGCGAGATAAAAAGAAGGCAGGATATAGAAAATTCTGAATTTGGTGATATTGAAAAAGCGTTAAAAGCTAAAGACGATAATTCAGAAGCTTTTGATGGTTTGGATGAACCGGTAAATTTTGATGTTAAGGTTATTTCACCTTTTGAAGGGGATGACGAAGATTCAGATTATAATCATAATGATTTATCGCTGATTATCAACTTCGAAATTGAGGGTAAAACAATGTTATATTCTGGAGATACTTCTAGCACATACTGGCAAGATAAGATTATCCCGGACTTACTTGATGATGAAGACTATGAAGATTGGGTCAAAGCTGAAGTTTTGGAAGTTGGGCATCATGGTTCATACGACTTTTTTGGTGAGAATAGGGATGAAGTTAGAGAGGGAGGTGAACCCGATAATTATGAAGCACTAGACAGGATTGGGCCAGATAATTTAATTATTTCAGCTGCAAGTAAGTTCCCCACAAACGGAGATTCAAGTGGTGACCAACCACCGCATTACGCAGCATGGAAATGGTATCACAAATGGTTTAGGGATAATCATGGAGTTAAAGAGAAAGACAAACATCCTGACCAGTTTAAATATACTTCTGAAGGTAATGTTCGTTTGGAATACGATGATAAAAAGTGGAAGTGGGTTAATAATTGGGACCATAATAAACAGGAAAAACAGGCTGAACGCATAGCAAAAAAGATGCGTGAAGGAGGTGTTACAATCGGAGCTGGTGGATTAGTTTCAACAGGAACTAAATATTATGGGGAGGTATAAGTTTCATCCACGCCTACAATTACCCAATTTACATGAGCTACAAGCTCTTGGTTATATTGTTGGTTTTAAGTCGGAAATTGGTGTTTGGCGCAATTATACCTTTACCTTTAATCTTACTCAACAGGATATAGGAGGAGAAAAGGTTGAAACGGATTTTAGCAAATATAAAATTCGTATCGAATACTATACTACCTTACCTCCAAAGATATTTATTGTTGAACCTGAAATTGAAAAAGGAATACACAGGTATAAAGATGGTAGCCTATGTCTTTATCATCCAAATAATTTTAAATGGGGAGACGACATGTCAATTTCTCATGATTTGCTCCCTTGGGTATATATGTGGATTTACTACTATGAAATTTGGTTGAAAACCGGCAAATGGTATGGAGAAGAATACAAACATTAAAAAAATCGATATGAAAGAATTAGTTAATAAAATATCATCCTACAATTTTCTCAATTACTTGTTGCCAGGTGTTCTGTTTGCATTTCTTTTAAAGGAAACCACAAGCTACAATCTGGTTCAAGATGATTTATTTGTAGGTGCTTTTGTTTATTATTTTATTGGATTAGTTGTAAATAGGGTAGGTTCATTGGTTGTACAGCCGATAGCAAGGCATTTTAAGTTTGTTGTTTTCAAGCCCTACTCTGATTTCATCAAGGCATCAAAAGATGATTCAAAACTTGATGTATTATCCGAAACTAACAATATGTTTAGGTCCTTTGCCGGATTATTTCTGGTATTGCTGGTTGTTGTAGTGACTGAATTTTTTGGATTAAGTATAGATTTCTCTGTAGGGTATGTGAAAATCATATCTGTTGTATTTCTATTAGTATTATTGCTGTTCGCATACAGGAAGCAAACTAAAACCATACACGACAGAATAGAAGCTGATTTATCACAAAACGATAATTAAATTTTTAAAAGGTGTCACAGAACTAAGTGTGACATCTTTTTTCAATTAAAAGATAACGGCCTTTTTTATCATAAATAATTACCTTTATGCCTATCGAATAACCTTTAACCGAAACATAGCCAATATGTCTAGCAATTTTGTTTTTCTAAAAAAAGAATGGACATTTTTATTTGATGTTGCCCATGAAGCGGAAAAGAATGCTAAAACTGCCCCAGTTACATCGGCTATATATGCCCGAATGTCATTGGAAAAAATGGTTAACTGGTTGTATGAAAATGAAGGTTACCTATCTCAACCCTATCAAACAAATCTGGCGGCCCGGATGTCGGAATCCACTTTTCGGGAAATAATTCCACCTTCCATCTACAACAATATCGATTACATTCGAAGAGAGGGGAACAATGCTGCACATCAGGGAAAATCATCAGCAAAAGTTAGTGTCGCATGTGTTAGGTTCCTGTTTCGCTTTTTAAGCTGGACAGCAAAGATGTACAGCGAAGCCCCGCCTGTTGTAACTGAATTTGATGAAACAATTATCCCTAAAGTTGGAGCACACGAAAAAACGAAATCCCAATTAAGACAGTTAGAAGAGAAAAATAAAGAGCAAATAGAGCTTGCTAATCGGGAACGTAAAAAAAGAGTTGAAATTGAAGAAGAACTGGAAAAGATTAAGCAACAGTTTTCACTAGTTAAAGAAAGAAAACAAAATAACACTCCGGTTCAACTACCGACAGAACAATTTTCGGAAGCAAAAACCCGTGAACTATACATCGATTCTATGTTACGGGAAGCAGGATGGAATCCACAAGCTCAAAATGCCAGCGAGTACCCCGTTGTTGGAATGCCAAAATCTGTAAACCCAACTGGGAATGGTTATGTAGATTATGTACTATGGGGAGATAATGGTTTGCCTTTAGCGGTTGTAGAAGCAAAAAAGACTTCAAGAAGTATTCACGAAGGGAAACATCAGGCTGAGTTATACGCCAACTGCCTGGAAAAAATGACCGGGCAACGTCCTGTAATTTATTACACCAATGGTTTTGATACAGAAATTTGGGATGATACTTTTTACCCTCCACGAACAGTTCATGGGTTTTATACAAAGGAGGAGCTTCAAACTATTGTTAACCGCAGAAATGACAGAATTGACCCCAGAATTCAACCAATAAATAACGACATAACCGATAGGGTTTATCAGAAACATGCGATTAAAAGTATTTTGGACAAATACCTAAAAGATACGCCTAGTGGTATCAGAGGTGGTTCTCGAAAGGCTTTAGTGGTTATGGCAACGGGAACTGGTAAAACAAGAACAGCAATTTCGTTTGTCGATGTTCTTTTTAAATCGGGTTGGATTAAAAAGGTTCTGTTTCTTGCTGACCGAAATGCATTGGTTACACAGGCTAAAAGAAATTTCAATAAATTATTGCCTCATTTATCTTCAATTGACTTAACGAAAGAGAAAGAAGATACCGATACACGTTTGGTATTTTCAACCTATCCAACCATAATGAATAGCATTGATGGTGTGCACAACGATGAGGAACGATTTTATTCTGTCGGTCACTTCGATTTAATTATTGTCGATGAAGCACACCGTTCTGTTTATCAGAAATATGGAGCTATTTTTCAATATTTCGATGCATTAATGTTGGGCTTAACAGCAACTCCAAAAGATAGTGCCGATTATGATACATACCGGCTTTTTGAAGAGGAACAGGGAATTCCAACCTTTGATTATGAATTTAACGAAGCTGTAGATGAAGATTTTTTAAAGCCGTTTAAAGCAAAAGAGATTGATTTGGGTTTTGTGCGCAGGGGAATTCATTATGATGAGCTTTCGAAAGAAGAACAGGCTCGTTACGAAGAAACGTTTAGAGATGAACAAGGCAATATCCCAGGAATTATTAATTCATCTGCTATCAACTCCTGGCTTTTTAATGAAAATACGGTTGATAAGGCATTGGATATTCTTATGCAAAATGGGGTTAAAGTTGAAGGTGGTGATAAAATTGGTAAAACTATCATTTTTGCCAAAAACCATTCACATGCCTTATTCATCGAAGAACGATTTAATAAGTTATATCCACAATACGGCAACAAGTTTTTACGTGTAATCGATAACTACGAAAAATATGCGCAAGATTTAATCGATGACTTTAGTATAATTGATAAAATGCCTCAAATTGCCGTTTCTGTAGACATGCTCGATACAGGTATTGATGTTCCTGAAATAGTAAACCTGATAATTTTCAAACCGGTTTACAGTAAATCCAAATTCTGGCAAATGATAGGAAGAGGAACACGCCTTTGCCCAAATCTAATTGCACCAGGTATCGATAAATCACATTTTAACATATTCGATTTTTGTAGAAATTTTAGCTTTTTCAAGGAAAATGAAACAGGTATAGAACCAAGCAATTACGATTCTATTTCAGCACGGATTTTTAAAAATATCATATCCATTGCAGAAGCTTTTCGTAGCGAACCATTTTTGGATGACTACCATCAAAAAATAAGGTTGGAAATGCTTGACTGGGCAAACGAAAGAGTAGAAAAATTAAATAAAAGTAGTTTTACGGTTCGGATGGTATTACGCACCGTTGAGAAATTTTGTGTTCGAAACAACTGGAATGCCCTTACAGGTGAAGATATTCACAACATATTTGATGAACTTTCAGTGCTAATATTTATCCCGGAAGATGATGAGAAGGCAAAACGATTTGATGGTTTAATGACAAGCTTTCAACTATCTGTAGCCGAAAATTCCGGGACACAAGCTCGCTACAAAAATAAAGTAATACAGATAGCCAATCAGCTTTCACGCCTCCTGAATATAAATGAAGTTGCCAAATCGAAAGAACTAATAAGGTCAGCTACTACCGATGAATTCTGGGAAGAAGTAAATCACCAAAAACTGGAATTGGTTCGTACTTCGTTCAGGAATTTAATCCAATATATTCCAGAAAATGAGGTTGTGGTCTACCGAACTGACTATGAAGATGAAATATTGGGAATAGATGAAGTTGATGATTTCGCTGTTGGTTATACCAAAAGCGATAACTATAAGCTGAAGGTAGAAAAGTATATTAGAGAGAACAGCCTTCACATTACCATACAAAAACTAAGAAAGAACATTAAACTCACATCAGCCGAACTTGCCGAACTTGAGAAACTGGTTTTTATTGATTCGAAATTGGGGACAAAGGAAGATTTTGTAAAAAATTATGGGGAACAACCATTGGGGAAATTTATACGTTCAATACTCGGTCTCGAAGAAGAAGCGGTGCAAAAAGCATTCTCGGAATTCATTGATACCGGCAACCTTAGAGTTGAGCAAATTCAGTTTATTAGAACTATAGTTTCACACTTTAAAATTAATGGTGTTCTTGAACTACAGCAGTTAGCACATCCCCCTTTTACTGAAATAAATGATAAAGGAATATTTGGTCTGTTTGAAGATGAAGACCAGGATAAGATTATTCGTATTGTTGAGGATGTGAATAAGAATGCGGTGGGATAGTTTTTGTTATGTTTAATTCACTCTGCTTAACTCCCGGCAAAGTTATTGATCGCCCGCCGGAACGGCAAGGGTAATACAAGTCCCGTTCCGTGACCCTTGCCCTAATCCGTCGTGGCTCAATGTCGGTACGCCAAAATTTAAACGGCGTGCCAGACCAGCACTGACAGTAGCGTCAGTGAGCCAAAATAAATCTCCAGGGCAGGAGTAAATTCCATGTTTTCAAAAGATGATATTATTTTCTCCTACACAACCAAACAGGCGGTTGAGGATGGCGTGCTTGTCAAAGCTGACTTAGCTCAGATTTCACAGGCAGCAATTAAATTTCCGGTTTATTTCACGGATACAGTATGGAACAAATATGTAAAAGTTTCGGAGGAGTTCAAAAGTATTCAGGATTTTAACGGCAGGTTGGGTGATATCTTGTTTATGTTTGCTTTTCAGGCAAAAAAATGTTCCGGACCAGTGCTTTCTTTCAATTTTACGTGCCAGGTTCCAAAATCAATGCCTTGGTTACAAAACGAAGAAAAGTCGAGCATTTTATTTCAGCACCGCGATGTCAAGCTCAAAGCTGTAATAACGGCACAGGACATCGACGACCCTTCGCCGGCAATATTCATCATGTTACCTTGGGAGGACTGATTATGGCACGGATTATCAAATTTCAGCCAAATTACAGGCCGCGTAACGATTATCAAAGGACATTTTCAGTAGTTCCTAAACTCACCTTAACAGGCAAATGGTTGGAAGCAGCAGGTTTCAAACCATCTAAAATGGTGCGTGTGGAATGTCGCCAAAACCAACTCATCATAACATCAATTGAATAGCATTATGGAACTGGATAAAGATACCATAGAAAGGCTGCTCGATGCCATGTTGTTTTGCCTTGGTCCGTACATCGGCGATGACGGTTTCAGGGAAGAAACCCCCTGGCTTTATGAATTGGCCGAATCGTACAACGAGATTGTTTCGCAGCTTCCACAGTGTTGGCGGATGTATCAATACGAACCCATTCAATATTGAAATTGAAGGTGTAAAAAGAAAGGGCGTTTTTGCCCTTTTTTTGGTCGTGAATTATCGTGCATAAAATGATTTTGTTTTTTAGGTTATTCACTCCACATTAAATTCTGCAAAGTTATTGATCGCTCCACGGAACGGTAAAGGGGAACTCGCCCGCCTGACCGCATTAGTCGGGCAGGCTTTTCGTGGCTCGTTTCCTTCGGATGCGTTCAGTTTCTTTTATTGCCAATTCCCTTCGGGAGAGGCAAGAAACTGACATGTACCCCGTTGACCTAATCCGTGGCAGCTCAATGTAGGTGCGCCAAAATTTAATGGCGTGCCAGAAGCCCAAACAAGTCCGAAAGGCATCGGCAATTTCAATGAAAAATTTCGATATCTACCAAATGGTTACTGACCGTATTGTTGAAAGGTTGGAAGCAGGCGTTGTACCGTGGCAAATGCCTTGGAAAACGGCTAACGGAATGCCGCGTAACTTGGTTTCAAAACGTGCATACCGTGGTTTCAATTTTTGGTATTTGCTGAGTTTTGGGTTTGAACGCCCGTATTTTCTTACCTGGAACCAGTTGAAAGAATTGGGAGGAACGGTAAAGAAAGGTGCAAAATCGTTCGAAGTGGTTTTCTGGAAAATGCTCGAATACGAGCAAAAAGATGGCGACATCGACAAAATTCCGATGCTGAGGTATTATCGCGTTTTCCACATTGATGATGTTGAAGGAATTGATCCAGTAAAAATCCCATCTAGCGAAAGCCACGACCATGAATTTGATGCAATTGGTACATGCGATGAGTTGGTGGAGTTATGGGTAGATTCGCCAAAAATTGAATTGGGCTGCAGAAAAGCCTGTTATATCCCAAGTTTGGATAAGGTTGAAATGCCCAGCCCACGAACCTTTTATCAAGACGAGCAATATTATTCCACTCTTTTTCATGAGTTGGTTCACAGCGTTGGCCACAAAAGCAGGTTGAACCGTCACGAAAAGTTCCCAAACCTCAATTTTGGTAGCAAGGATTACAGTCAAGAGGAATTGGTTGCCGAGATGGGAGCAGCTTACCTTTGCGGATTGTGTGGAATTGAAAATGTCACCATCGACAACAGTACCGTTTACATACAAAACTGGTTGAGCAAGCTTAAAAACGACACTAAACTGGTGATGATGGCTGCAAGCCAGGCACAACACGCAGTAGATTACATTTTGGCACACCAGCAAAAACCAATCGCAAATTCAACTCCTGAACTAATAAATTCTGAATCGGCCTTATTGCATATTAACAGTTAAAGGTTAAAAATAAGAACCCGCTCCGGCGGGTTTTTATTTGGTCGTTATTGTTAATGGATGTTTCTGATTAATAAAAATTGCGAACAGAATTGTTAGAAATCGTCTGTCTTTTTTTGATAGGATAGGGGAATCACTCCAAATTCCGCCACA
Source organism: uncultured Maribellus sp. (assembly GCA_964476535.1). Classification (GTDB taxonomy): domain Bacteria; phylum Bacteroidota; class Bacteroidia; order Bacteroidales; family Prolixibacteraceae; genus Draconibacterium. The sequence continues at coordinate 459 of CAYZBC010000201.1, read as the reverse complement.
AAGTTATTAATCGCTTTCTGAAACAGTCAAGGGTATATAAATCCCGAAGTCGGGACCCTTGTCTTTATTCAGAACAGCTCAATGGTGATGGTATCGTAATTTTTCATTATTCAAATAACCGGCGTGCCAGATGCCAAAATAAGTCTGCAAGGCAGCAGCAAAAGTGTATGAATACAGCAGTTGCAAAAAAATCAAACGGTTCAATAAACGAACCAAAAATGGAGGTCAAAAAGAGCGAGCCAGTAACTGAAAATGCAGTGTTGAGTTTGGAGAAACGCATCCAAAAGGTTCAGGAATTGTCCATTATCATCGACAAATGGCGAAAGTTGAATGAAGCAAAAAAGAACCTCACCGGTTTTAAACTGGGTGCCGACGGGTTGAGCTCGACAGTGATTATCCGCGATGTTATACCAATTTAACCTGAGAATGCCGCATTAAAGCTATCTAAATATTTTTTGT
>CAYZBC010000200.1:0-9518 GCA_964476535.1 uncultured Maribellus sp. | reverse complement strand
GATCCCCTTTCATCGTTTTGTAATTCTTCGGGAATAGAATCTTTTATTTCGCGCCACAGTAGGTTAATTAGTTTGTGCTTTGCAAAATGGCGGGAGTAAACCAGACTTACTTCGCGAAGAGGGGTAAGGTTAGAAAAAGATTTTATGTTTCGTGCCTTTTTTTCCGACATGGTGGCTTTTGCTAACTCTGGAATTAAAGTAATTCCTCCTTCACGGTCAACAATATTCATTAACGTTTCTAAAGAACCGGCTTCAAAATGAAAAGGCAATGGGCTGTCGGTAGTTCCTACATAGGAACATAAATTTATTACCTGATCGCGAAAACAGTGTCCATCGCTAAGAAGCCAGATTTCGGGTGTGGCAATATCTAAAACGGTAATCTCTTTTTGAGTATGTATTTTATGATTTTTATTGGCATAAATAAGCATTTCTTCATAAAAAATGGGTTTCTCAATTATCTTTTCCTCATGAAGTGGGGTAACCAAAATACCAACATCAATTAAGTCTTTGTTTAAAAGTTCAACAATATTTTCTGTGGTTGCTTCAACTACTTTAATAAAAATATTGGGGTATTTTTTTTTATAATTTCCGATAAAAATAGGAAGAAGATAGGGTGCTAAAGTGGGGATAATTCCAATGCGTAACATTCCTGAAACAAGATTTTTATGGTCTTTTACAATGTTCGTAATTTCTTCTGATTGTTTTAAAACAATCCGTGATTGCTCAATAATTCGAACGCCAACATCTGTTGGGATTAGCGGTTGCCTGGAACGGTCGAAGATGATGATTTCCAAATCTTCTTCCAGCTTTTTAATTTGCATGGAAAGGGTGGGTTGCGTGATGAAACAATGTTCGGCAGCCTTCCCAAAATGACGATAAGTATCTACTGCAACAATGTATTCTAATTGCGTTAAAGTAACCATGGTGTAGTTAATTTTGTTCGAAAGTTAGAAATATTCTATGAAATGTCTATAAGTTTAAATGGATTATTTATTATTATAAATAGAATATATATTGTTTTTGTTCAAATTGAATTTTTGTTTTTTAATTCTGATTTTCCTGCAGGATAATTTTACATCGATTTTTGTCGATACCATTCGAATGCAGCCACAGAAAGAGCATGAGAAATGTTCATTGATTTGCACCCACCCGACATTGGAATATACACTTGCATCTCACTCTTTGCGATTACTTCGGGCGGTAATCCGTACGATTCATTACCCGCCAGAAGTATAGTTTTATCGGGCAAGTTTTCGGTGAAAATATTTTTTGATCCTTCACAGGTTTCTAATACAACCAATTTGAAATTATTATCGAGCAGGTTGAAAAATTTTGTTTCAGATAAAAATTCCCACTCCATTTGATCGTAAGAAAAGCCAGCTGTTTTTTTAATGTTTGACTCCCGAAAGTTTATTTTTTCATTTATAAACAGGACTTTTGTTGCACCAACATTGTGAGCCAACCTTATTATTTGCCCGATGTTTCCAGGATTTCTAATCTCCCATATTGCCAGAATTAGTTCTTGATTTTTAGAAAGGGGACAAATTTTGTTGCTGTTGAAGAAATCTACGGAGTTTGTGTTCATATACTATTGGTGTGACAATTTTCGTTTAAAATAGTAATTTTGTACAAAACTATTCATAATGAGGATTTCAATTCAACTTTTAGTCATTTTTATCGTGTTGTTATTTGTGGCTTGCGGACCGTCTGACGAAGATAAAGCACGAGTAAAACTCAACCTGGCAAAAACCTTTTTGGAAAAACAAGATACTTCGAATGCACTGGTTCAATTGGACAGTATTTCAACTTTGTATCCTGAAGCAATTTATTCGGTTAATGCAGCAAAGGTTTTAATTACCGAGATTAATTTTTCTGTATTACAGCGAAAGGAGACACTTTTGGATACATTAAAAGTACGAATTGAGGAGTTGGAAAAATCGTTTGTAAAGGAAAAAACACAATTCGACAGGTACTCGCAATACACACATAAAAGGCAAACTTTTAAACGCGCGTGGGATCGTTCTTATATTCAAGTACACCTGGACGAACGTGGTGATTTGTATTTAAGCAGCAATTTCCATGGAGAAAATTGGTTAAATCATTATGGTTTGCGTGTTTACGATAGCGGCGACGATGCAAAAACCGATTCCATTCCACTTGGTGATGTACACAACCATCATAGCGATTTTATGGAAGTGAAATGGGAAAAAGTTTCGTATCGAAACGGGAAAGACAACGGTGTTATTGAATTTATTGCCAACAATGCTGAACGCCGGTTAAAAGCTGTTTTTCTGGGGAAAGAATATTATTACATAATTCTGGAAACCTACGACAAAGCTGCCGTAAAAGATGCCCTGGCTTTGTCAAAAGCAATAAAAACCAGAATAAAATTGGAAGCTGAAATTATAGGTTTGCAAAAGAAACTTCAGATAAATTAACAGGATTGTCGTTTCGACGAATTAAAAAAATAAATTTCTTCCATAATCATACAGATTTTTTAATTTTTCTTCTTTCGAAACGACTTCAAATAATACTCTCTACATTTTCAGGAGGATTTGCCAAAACTGCTTTATTTCCGTTTACGATAATCGGACGCTGCAATAGTTTAGGATTTTCCACCAAAATTTTAATCCACTCTTTATCCGAAAACTCTTTTCCTTTGAAATTTTCTTTGAAATCTGTTTCTTGAGTACGAACTAAATCAAATGGTTTTTTACCTGTTTTCGAAACTATTTCTTTTAATTCCGTTTCGGTAATACCTTCGGCCATATATTTTTTCACTTCAATGTCGTAGCCTTTTTCTTCTAAATATTGCAAACCTGCCCTGCTTTTCGAGCAGCGTGGATTGTGGTATATTTTCATAATTATATGATGTTTATTTTTTATGTAATTGTAATAGTCTTCCTGCGCACGGAATGTTGTTTCTTCTTTAATGTTGTATTTGTTTATTAATTCAGGGTCTAAAAATCGAGATTTGGAGTTGTCTTTTAACTGAATGTTTAACATCTCTTTTAGTTCGGCACGTATTTCAGGGTCGTAAATGGGGCAGGCTATTTCAACTCTTCGGTTTAAGTTTCGCGGCATCCAGTCGGCAGACGAAATGTATATTTTTTCGTCGCCATTGTTTCCAAAAAGAAAAATACGGGAGTGTTCCAGGTATTTATCCACAATACTTATTGCAGTAATGTTTTCACTTAAATCCTTTTTTCCCACTTTCAATCCAAATATCCCTCGAACAATAAGTTTAATTTTCACTCCGGCCTGACCGGCTTCATAAATTTTATTCATCATTTTTGGGTCAATCAGGCTATTCATTTTAATGGTCATCCATGCTTTTTTTCCCTCTTTTGCCAATTTTATTTCGTTGTCGATGCTTTTGGTAAAAAACTTTCGCATGTAAAACGGACTAACTATAAGGTGTTCATAATCGAAGTGTTTATAGTTTTGTTTGAAGAATTCAAAAACGTTTTCCACCTCATTTGCCAACCTCGGATCCGACGTTAGTAATCCATCATCGGCATAAACGAGCGCTGTATTTTCATCGAAATTTCCGGTGCCGATGTATGCATAATTTACAAACGAACCATTTTCCTTGCGTTTTATCCAAGCCAATTTACTGTGTACTTTCATTCCAGGAACACCGTTGATTACGGTTGCACCTTCTTCTTGTAATTTATTCGACCAATAAATGTTTGCTTCCTCGTCGAAACGGGCCTGTATTTCAATAACAACCGTAACCATTTTGCCATTTCGCACGGCGTTTAAAAGTGCATTCATCACTTTCGATGAACTCGCTACGCGATAAATGGTGATTCCAATTTCTTTCACCTGTGGGTCTATGGCTGCCTCACGTAACAAATCGATAATATGGTTGAATGTTTGGTAGGGAAAATGCAGCATCACATCTTTTTTGCGCAATACGCTTAATATACTTTTATATTGACGTAAATCTTTGTGTCGGAATGGTGGAAGTTTAGAGTAATAGTGTTTCTTTTTGCCTATTTCAGGGAAATTCATAAAATCCCGATGATTATGATAAGGGCCTCCGGGCAAGGTATTTTCCTCGTTATCCAATTTCATTTTTTTCAGAATGAATTGTTTTAAATCATCCGGCATATTTCGGTCATAAATCAATCGGACCGGCTTGCCCGTTTTTCGCTTTTTAATACTGCTGCTCATTTTTTCCATGAAACTTTTTGAAATATCATCATCGATGTCTAATTCGGCATCGCGAGTTATTTTTAATGTGTAAGCTTCATAAACATCGTAATCGAAATAGAAAAACAGGTCATCTAAACAAAAACGAATAACATCATCCAGTATTATTACATATTTGTTATTCCTTGTTTTTGGTAAGACCAAAAATCGTGAAACCGATTTCCCCGGAATTCGAATGAGTGAGTAGGCGAATTCTTCCGGATCTGATTTTTTTGAAAGTTTTACAGCCAGATACACCGAACGATCGCGCAAATATGGGAATTTGGTTTTTTTGCTCAGCATTATGGGAACCAGATTGGGAAGAACCTTGTTGTAGAAATATTTTTTTACAAATATTCCTTGTTGATGATTTAGTTCTTTTTCATTAATTAGGTGAATATTATTTCCCGCTAATTCCTTGATAATGTCTTTTAATATGGTTTGAACTTTTTGTTGATGACTATTAACAACGTCATAAATTTTATCGTGCAAGTCCTGAGGAGTGTAGTTTCCCAAAAGATTTTCTTCGTCTTTACCCAAGTCAACCATTCGGCGAACAGTTGCCACACGGACTCTAAAAAATTCATCGAGATTGTTTGAGAAAATTCCAATAAAACGAATACGCTCGAAAAGTGGAGTATTAGGGTCTTCAGCTTCCTGTAAAACACGTTCGTTAAACGAAAGCCAACTAATTTCGCGATTTATGAAATATTGCTTGGAATACATATTTATAGTTTTAAATAATCAGAGCTCATATTTTCCCCAATATCAGAAAAGCCCATGATAATTCAAACATAAATCGTGATGTTATATAAATACAGTCGAAAAGATTTTTAGATTTAAAATGTGAGACGAAGAAATTAAAGCTTAATTTTTTAAATTTATTACTCTAACTATTCGCCGCCGAATTCCATTAAATAAGCTTTAATAAAACCATCCAATTCGCCATTAAGTACAGCATCTACATTACCGGTTTCGTAGCGGGTACGCACATCTTTTACCATTTTATAAGGTTGTAATACATACGAGCGGATTTGCGAACCCCATTCAATTTTCTTTTTTTGCGATTCGATTGCACTGGTTTTTTCGTTGCGTTTGCGTATTTCAATTTCGTATAGTTGCGATTTTAACAGTCGAAGGGCATTCTCCTTGTTTCCAAATTGTGAGCGACTTTCGGTATTTCCAATAATAATTCCGGAAGGAGCGTGATGTAATCGCACACCGGTTTCTACTTTGTTTACATTTTGTCCACCTGCTCCACCACTGCGGAAAGTGTCCCAGGTAATGTCTGCTGGGTTAACTTTAATATTAATTGTGTCGTCGATTAATGGCGCTACGTAAACCGAAGTAAACGACGTCATACGTTTGTTTTGTGCATTAAATGGCGATAGTCGAACCAGCCGATGTACACCATTTTCACTTTTCAGATATCCGTAGGCAAAATCACCTTCAATTTCGAGGATACAACTTTTTATGCCCACTTCGTCGCCAGCTTGCATGTCGGCAATTTTTAATTTGTAGCCGTTTTTCTCCACCCAGCGCGAATACATCCTAAATAGCATTTCGGCCCAGTCATTACTTTCAGTTCCACCGGCACCGGCATTAATTTTTAAAACTGCACCCAATTTATCCTCTTCGTTGCGAAGCATATTTTTGGCTTCCAGCTCTTCCACTTTTTCGATACAATCGGCAAACGCCTGTTCTACTTCTTCTTCGGTTGCTTCTTCAGCTTCGAAAAATTCGTATAAAACAAGAAAATCCTCAATTATCGTATTAATATTATTGAACCCATTTGTCCACACTTTTATGGTGCGGATAACTTTCATTTGGGCTTCGGCTTCTTTTGGATGTGTCCAGAAATCGGGATCTTGCGTTTTTAGTTCCTCTTTCTGAAGTGAAATTAATTTAGAATCGTAGTCAAAGATGCCTCCTTAACGCGTTACGGCGTTCCAGAAGATCGGCTACCTGGTCTTTTAAAATCATACAATTTAAAATTTGTTGGAATGCAAAAGTAAGAAGATTTTTACAATAATACTCTTTCAGTTTTCTTTAAGGATTTTCTTTATTTTGAAGGTAAGATTTCTTTTCGCAAATTTAAAAATGAGTTTACTCCAGAAAGTAGAAAATATGAAAGATCAACAAATGATTGAAAGTGAAATTAATCTGTTTTAGTGCAATTTTGTGTTTCTGAAATTTAGTGGCTAAAAAATAATTTTCTGTGGAAGGCTCAAAAATAGAAGCACTTAATTTTAAAATTTATTTTTCTTTTTCAAAAAAAACTCGCTTCTCAGAAATCAATTTAATTCATTTATTAGCTTTGCACTTTCAAAATAAGAAAATTAATATGCTTAGTCTAAAATTTATTCAAGACAATCCGGAATTGGTAGTTGAAAAATTGAAACGTAAAAATTTTAATGCTTCGGCGATTGTTGAAAATATAATTGATTTATATGGTCAAAAAAATATCCTGCAAGGAATAGCAGATCAGGCAAAATCGGAAATGAATGTAATTTCGAAAGAAGTCGGGCTGCTATTTCGTGAAGGTAAAACTGAAGAAGCGAATGTTGCTAAAGCTCGTACTTCGGAGTTAAAAGAAAAGATTAAACAGGTTGATGTTGATTTTTCTGAAATTGAAGAGAAGGTTTATAATTTGCAGGTGCAACTACCAAACTTACCGCACGATTCTGTTTCTGTGGGGAAGGGCGAAAACGACAATGAGATTTTAAAAACAGTTGGTGATATTCCGGAGTTAGGCGAAAATTCGATTCCACATTGGGAGTTGGCTCAAAAATATAATCTTATCGATTTTGAATTAGGCGTTAAATTAACGGGAGCAGGTTTTCCTGTTTATCGTGGAAAAGGCGCGCAGTTGCAGCGTGCTTTAATTAATTTCTTTTTAGCAGAAGCTGCAAAAGCTGGTTACGAAGAAATTCAACCTCCGTTAATGGTAAACGAAGCTTCGGCATTTGGGACCGGTCAACTTCCTGATAAAGAGGGACAAATGTACCATGCAACCGAAGATAATTTGTATTTGATTCCGACTGCTGAAGTTCCGGTTACTAACATTTATCGCGATGTAATATTGGATGCAAAAAATTTACCCTATAAAAATACGGCTTACAGTGCATGTTTCCGTCGCGAAGCGGGTTCGTATGGGAAAGATGTTCGTGGATTAAACCGTTTGCATCAGTTCGATAAAGTGGAATTGGTACAAATTGCACACCCCGAAAAATCGTACGAGGTTTTGGATGAAATGGTAAAACACGTTACGAGTTTGGTTGAAAAACTGGAATTGCCTTATCGTATTTTACGATTATGTGGTGGAGATATTAGTTTTACTGCGGCATTAACTTTCGATTTTGAAGTGTATTCAGCTGCACAAGAAAAATGGTTGGAGGTAAGTTCTGTTTCCAATTTCGAGTCGTTTCAGTCGAATCGTTTAAAATTGCGTTTTCGCGAAGAAGGAGTTAAAAAGCCACAATTGGCGCACACTTTAAATGGAAGTGCTTTGGCGTTGCCACGAATTGTTGCTGCTTTGTTGGAAAACAACCAAACTCCAAAAGGAATTAGAATTCCCAAAGTGCTGGTTCCTTATACTGGATTTGAAATTATTGACTAAGAAGAAAACTTAATGATAAAATACGATGCTTATTTTGGGCAGCGTTTTTATTTTAGACAGAAGTAGGCTAGTTGGAGGTTGAAAGTTTGATTTCATAAAAAATATTTACTTTTTAGTCCATATCCGTGTATTAAGATTCAGATCTTCCACTATTGAAATAAGAAGTAAAAGATATTTTACATTTTACTCAATAAAGGAGTAGTCAACAATGGTTTTGAAAAGCCTGGTTTCAAATAAATTTTTCTTTAACTTAATCGCGATATATACTTTTGAATCAACAAACGAAAGATATATTTTAGTATTCCATTTTTTCTTAAACTCAAGTACCCTGCGCATAAGAGATGTAGAAAGAATGTACCTTGATTCGACCTGATCTATACCATAAATACAAAATTCTTTTTCAAATTCCAGATCTTCAAGTTTAATTAGCTCTCCTCTTGATGTGGACATTGATTGTAGATTCTGACCAAGTTTTCCTAACAACTTTTCAGCGGTATCGGGCAAAACCAGGGTGCGGGTTTTAAAATGCTTATTAAAATCTGCAACAAAAAATATCCCACTAAAAATGGTTGAATAGTGGGTTTTGCGATTAGATCCGGTACCGGTTGTTGTTTTATGTTTGGCGACCACTTCCGAAAATTCGATAGCAGTTTTGCCTATTTTTCCCTGAATATGATCCTCACTCTTGAAACTATTACATGATTTTTGAAAAATCGCACTTCTAACAAATTCATCCATCGACACTGAACCCTCAGATTTTCATCGGCATATTTTTTAGGCGCAGTAAAAAGAGTTACACTTTTATTTGGTATTTAAGATGGTATCTGACGGATGACTGTTTTTATAACGAGCATATCTCAGGTGTCGGACTTTCTGGACGAACATTATTTAATTTCAAAAGTTGTTGTACCAATGTTATTTCCATCAGCAAAAAGATCGACGGTATAAGAACCAACCATTAATTCTGGCTCAGTGGTATTGTCCCAAAAAATGGCAACCGGTAATTCTTGTCCTTCATAATTTACCTCGCGCATTGCTGAGTACTGAATTTTCAAATCTTCAAACTGAAACAAATCGTCAGGTGATTTAATCATTAACAGTTGGTCGGGTCGCATAATTCGGGCATAAATATTTTTTGCTCCGCGCTTGGTAGTTACGTTTTTAGCAAGTATAAAATAAATTCTAATTTTAGCTGTTCGTTTGGCAAATTTGGTCGCTTTACTTCGGCTGTTTAAAGGTTCCGCAATTAACTCACGCATTTCGAGCATTGAGGCACGTTGCAGGTTTTGTTGCAGATTTTCCTTTTCCTGACTTAACTGTTCATTTTTTTGCTCTACCTCTTTGTATTGCTCTTTAACCTCAAAGTTTTCTGCTCGAAGTACCTTATTTATTTCATTTAAAGAGTCAATTTGAACAATAAAATTTCTCATAATTCCACGCAAAGAAGTAACCTGTTTTTGGTAACCCGATATTTTACTGTAACTCACTTTTTTCGTTTGTTCAACTTCAATTAATAAGTCTTTCACTTTTGCCTGAGCAACAAAAAGTTGTTCGCTTATGGTATCGTTTTCAATACTTAACGAATCGTAACCAGCCGCAATTTCAGTTAATTGATATTGAATGGAATCTTTCTCCGCCTTAATCTCTCCAATTATTATATTATGCTCTCTTCTTTGTAAAAAGAAAAGTACAGCTAATGCAA
>CAYZBC010000199.1:0-9542 GCA_964476535.1 uncultured Maribellus sp. | reverse complement strand
GTTTCATAATATTCAAGTTTGATTTGTTATTCCAAAATAAGTGAAAGTTCCTTTAATAAAGAAAATATTTCGGTATTTGTACTATTTAAGGATGATGCTGTAAAACCTGTTTATCCTTTAAAAGAATTGTTTTAAGATTTGTATAATCGATATTTTGGATTTCTACATTGTTGTCGATAGCCAAAGAGGCAGCGGTTGCCGCAGATTGTCCAAGTACCATAAAAACAGGTTCCATTCTGATTGAACCAAATGCGATATGAGTAGCACTAACACAAACTGGTACCAATAGATTGGTGCATTCATCTTTTTTAGGAACAAGTGAACGGTAACTTATTGGGTAGGGACCGGGAACAGATGCTTCAACATTTCCTTCGTTTTGAACAAAACCATTGGCATCCACATATCGTTGTACCTGATGTGAATCCATTCCATAAGCACCAAGCCCAACCGGGTCTTCTGAAATTTCAAATCCCTCACAATTTTTTTGGGTCATTACATAGTCGCCAATCATTCGCCGGGCCTCCCGAACGTATAACTGTTGTTGCCACCCATCTTCTCGTTCGTATTCGTCTTTACAGGTGCCCCATTTTGAAACCACTTTTCTTACTTTTTTGGGGATTCGTGGATGATAAGCCAAAGTCCACATCAATCCTTTTTGATAATTTCTGTGGTGTTCCAGTATAAGTTCCCGTTCTTCATACGAAGCTTCCGGAAAGTCAAAATTCTGACCAATAAAATCGGTAGAAAAACCTTTTTGATTGTTTGTATCTGTTTTCCGGTTTGGCATTGGCGTATTTATCCAGGGAACCAAAGGATCTCCATACGGATACATTTCTTCAATTGTCCCTTCTGCTGCTTCGTAATTTCTCAGCAGAAGCTCAAATTCCCGTTCATCATAATTTTCCGGTTTGGAAAAAGGTATCCTGTTTTCCGGATAGTCGGTCAGTGTCATCCTGAAACAATAGGCCTGAATTCCTTTATCTCCTGTTCCATCTATGCCAGGACCTTCTTCAACAATAAAAGGCAACAAACCACTCGAAGGATCGCCCTTAACAATGTAGGGATCAATACCGTTAATAAAGTTATGATAAATGCTGTTTCCCGAAATGGTTCCGCGAAGTGTAATACTATAATCGTTAGCCTGAACTCCGTTCAGGGTTTCGTCGTACTCTTTGTTTGATTCACGGCCAACTGAGTAGTTCACTCCTGCCGCAGCCATTAAGTCACCTTCGTAAGTGGCATCGATAAACATTTTGCCTTTGTATAAGTTGCCATTTTCCATCTCAATTTCGATGATTTTTGCCCCCTGTTTTTTAACTCCGTTTTTTCGATTAAGTCGTTCGCCGTAAATCAGTTTAATATTTTCAGTGTTAATCATCTCCTGGTAAACACTCAATGCGGCAGAAGGCTCAAAAGTCCACATGGCATCCTCGTTTCCGGTATTTCGTTTTTCTATATATTCCTGATGTTTTTGCCAGTTCCAGTTGCCGGGATTTTCGTAGTGTTTTCGAATATTTTGATAAAACTCCCGTGAAATTCCTCCAATCGATTGTTTATTCCCGATATCGGTTGCTCCCAGGCCGCCTGTGGTTAATCCTCCAATTCGCTGGGTTGGTTCGATTAGAACAACAGATTTACCCATTCTGGAACTTTGTATTGCAGCTGAAACTCCCGCGGATGTTCCGCCATAGATTACTATATCATATTGCTTTTGGCCTTTTGTTTCACCAAAAAATAAAAAGGTGATAAGTATTGTTAGTCGGAGTATGTTCTTATTAAATTGAATTGATTTCATGAATTTAATTTTTTAATTGTCCTGGTTCACGACGATTTTTTCCGGAAAAACCTGTTAATTCATCACCCAAATCTTCTCTGGCTTCATTTGCAATTTTATTTAACTGTTCAACAATTTTAGGATTTGAATCGCTTACATCATATCGTTCACCGGGATCGCGTCTTAAATCAAAAAGACCTCCTTGAAAATCGAAGTTTTCGTTAAGCATTCCTGGTTGCCCGTCTTTTCCGGGCTGAAATTCTATGTAGGTGCGGCTCGGATGTGGTAAAACCAATTTCCATAGTCCGTTGCTCACGGCTTCAAGATTGTTATGCCGGTAATAGTAATAGAATGATTGACGTGGATTGGCATTTGGATCACCTTTCATTAAAGGTAATATGTTCACTCCATCAATTCTTTTCTCTGGAAGTGGAGCTCTGGAAATGGCAGCTAGGGTCGGCAAAATATCGATTCCTGAAATCATTTTATTGCAAACAATTCCCTTTGGAATAGTACCTTTCCAGCGCATGAGACATGGAACGCGCTGCCCGCCTTCAAACGAAGTTCCTTTTCCTTCGCGAAGTCCACCAGTGCTTCCGGCGTGATTTCCGTAATTAATCCATGGGCCATTATCTGAAGTGAAAATCACTAGTGTATTTTCGTCAAGTTTTAAATCTTTCAGGGTCTTCATGATTTGTCCGACACTCCAGTCAATTTCTTCCATGACATCACCGTACATTCCCTGTTGCGATTTACCTTTGAATTTATCGGATACAGCCAACGGAACATGAGGAAGCGGATGAGCCAGATAAACGAAGAAAGGTTTTGATTGATTTTTTCGGATGAAACCAACGGTGCGTTCAGTAAATTCAGAAGTAAATTGTGTGATGTCGGGATTTATCATAATGATGCTATCTCCTTCAATTAAAGGCAATGGTGGATAGTAATTTTTTGCAGTTGGGTGGTTTGGCCACATATCGTGTGAATATGGAATACCAAAAAACTCGTCGAACCCGTGGTGCGTTGGTAGAAATTGCTTCTGTACGCCCAAATGCCATTTCCCGAAAACAGCAGTGGCATAACCCTTCTTTTTCAAAACTTGTGCAATTGTTTCTTCTTTGCTGCTTATCCCCATTTTAGAAGTATGATCAAGGGCTCCTGAGAAACCAACTCGGTTTGGGTAACAACCGGTTAATAAGCCTGCTCGTGATGCACTGCAAACCGCCTGAGGCGAATAATAGTGGGAAAAGAATATTCCTTCTTTTGCCATTTGATCAATATTTGGAGTTTTGTAACCTGTAGCACCGGTAAGTGTGATATCCCCGTAACCCATGTCGTCCAGATAAATCAGGATAACATTGGGTAATTTGTCAGACTTGTTTTTATTTTGGTTATTGCAGGAAATTGTACTGACGGAAATCAAAATAAAAATTTCAATTATGAATTTCAGTTTCATTATATGTTATTTATTTAATACTTGATTTGCATGCCTGGCAAAAAGCCCTCTCATATCTTTTCTGTAATTTTCAAGAATGTTCTTGCCAATATCATTGTAATCGCCACATTTATACAATGCGCGGGCCAGAACAATTTCACGCAGTGCTTTTGTGCGTTTGTCGTAAGAAGAATTTTTTATCGGATTTGGTCCTTTTCCGTCATTGTCCAATTGGGTTAATGCGTCATTTAAATTTTGTATTGAATGTCCTTGCATTCCCGGTTTTTTAAGAAGTTCTGCAATGGATTTGGCAGCCCTTGGATCCGCTAATGTTTCAAATGCCAAAGCCAAAGAGCGGTGATGAGAAAGTGTAACATCGGCATCTAATTGTTCGAGCATTTTTAAAAGTTCGGGTAAAATCGATTTGTCACCAGAATAACCTAAGGCCAAAATAATTCCATCGATAGGAGTTGGCAGATGTGCAAAATCAGCCATGCTACCTTGAAATATTTTTTCATCCCACTTTTCAAATTTGTTTAGTTCCGCAAGCAAAGTTGGGATTCCTTCAGAGTTTCCGCAAATTCCTAAAGCTTGTGCGTAAAGTAAATTAGTTTTTTCTTTTGCTTTTTTATATTCTTTTTGAATGATAGGAATTGCATTTTCTTTATGCGATAAAATAACTGATAAGGGATGACCTGCACTTTCAGGATTGGTTGCAGCCCCGTACTCAAACACAGCCTGCTTTATTACTTTTTTAGATAAAGGGTAATTATCCTTCATTTTCATTACTTCTTTTGAAAGATTACCTTTCTCAACCAATACTTTTTGCAGTTCTTTAATGTTGATTTCTCTTAGACCAACATCACCGGAAATAGCCATTGATGCTGCAATTCCGGCTGCGTAACCTTGGTTTGACATATCAAATTGCATACGTACCATTGCTGAAGCATCGCGATCCATACTAATTCCTAATCCTATTACCAAAATACCATCCAAACCTTTGGGTAATAAACATCGATATGGAGTGAAACAAGTACCACCGGGTGCGGGATGATTTTCTTTTTTTGAAATTTTATCGTGCGGAAGTATGGCAAAATAAAGAGATGTCGGATATCCATGCGAATCATAATCGCTTCCTGAATAAACAATTGCATCAGGGTAAGTTCGACCGGCTAATTGGTCAAGATAATTCATGGTAAAATCGCCAATCACTCTTCGGCGTTCACGGTTTTGAACAAGAGGAACGGCATCATATTGATTTTCCAGATCCTTCGTAATATGTACACTAACCATCGAACGCCAGATATCTATCATGTCCGATTCATCAACTATTAGATAATCGCTGTTGTTGTAATTTCCTTTTAGCGAGCGAGTTGAAAATCCTGTTCCCTGAATGGCTATTTGGTTTTGTTCGATAGTTCCATAACGATATTCTGCTCCCGCTGAAATGGCTACATCGGCATTTCCTGTTGCATCGATAACTACTTTTGCTTTTACAACTCCCCGTCCCAAAGATGTTGCCACAACTACTCCCGTAACTGTTTTGCCATCGAGATAAGCGCCGCAACCAATTGCACCGAACCAAATATCTGCTCCGACTTTTTGAAGTTCGGAACGGTACCATTCCATTTTTGGCTCAATGTTCCCATCTGGAAATGGTACTTCAGCTGCAAAACCAACTTTTTTCCCGTGATAGGATTTTCCAATCATTCCTAAGGTGCCAATTCCGCCAAGTCCTTCGAGGTATTCAACAACCAATACTTTCATTCCCATTCGTGCCGCTGAAATAGCAGCAGGTGCGCCGGATGTTCCACCACCAATTACAACTACATCGTAATTTCCAATCACAGGAATAGCCGTTTCAGGATTTTTTATTGTTGGTAATTTAGAATAAACAGGGCGCAGTCCATTTAAAACTTCCTTTACGTCGCCCTCTTTTTTACGAATGGTGGAAATGGAATTGATTTTAAGATTATCTGAATGGAATATATTTTTTGAAATATTCGCTGCTTCTTTACCTATTCCTTCTCCAAAAAACGCCAGTTCACCTGATAATTTTAATTTAAGAGGTATTTCAGCATAAGCACTTAAAACAAATAGATTGTTAAATCCTTGTGGTTGAAAATGCCCGGTTTTAATTGTTGATGATTCCCAATTCTTTTCACTTAATTTACAAACAACAGGATTTGGCGGAATATAAAACAAAGACTCTGAAGCCCTTAATTGACCTTCCACATAAGTTTTATTTCGGGCTTGTTGTTCGGCCTTTGCAAACGATGTAAAACTTAAATCAGACATTGGTAGCTGTAGTTTTTCTTTTTTGTAAACAGGTTTACCATCTGTTTTTCCTGGCAATACAAGTGTCCTTTCAAATTCCAGATTTCCTTTGTTCCACGATTTAAACTCAGTCCCAGTCAAATTACAAACGCATACGTGTGCTGATGCATCGATTAGTGTTTTGGCAATAATTGCCTGACGTCCGGCGCGGTTAGCAATTACAACTCCTGCGGGTTTATCTTTTTCATTCCAAATAATATCAGTTACAAAACTTCCAAATACAAATTCAACTCCGGCATTAATTAGAGCTTTACTTAATACACCTTTTATATGCATTGGAGTGGTGGTGAGCGAATTGCCAAAAATCTGTTTCTCTAATTCTGTTTTTAATTCATTCGATGAATTTCGTTCTAAACGCAGTGTAGCACATAAATCTTCACCTAAATAAGATTTTGATTCAATTAGAAAAACACTGGCCCCTTTTTCCGCTGCTGAAACCGCTGCAGCAACCGCAGGGATTGTTCCTCCAATTATCACAACATCAACTGTTTTTACGATTGGAATTTGACGTTCAGATTGATATAAATATTCCGGTTCAGAGGATTCACTCAATACAACAAGAGGAAATATCAAGTAAAGGGCAACAATGAATAGAAATATATTTTTAGAAAATTGAGTACCCATTTTTATGTTTTCATATCTATTTAATAATTATGCTCTTGTCATTTCTTTTGACAATTTTTTTTGTGGGAGGTTCGCATCGTTTTCACGCAAAGTAATAATTAATTGCGAAGTGTCTAAATTGTTTGCAGCCTGTCCGGTTTGGATGGATTGTACCGCAGCTGTTCCAACAGCTTGGCCCATCATTGAAGCCGCAGGCTGTACTCTGATAGAGCCGTGAACTTTCAAATCACTTGAATTGCACCTGCCAGCTACCCATAGGTTTTTCCATCCTTTGGGTACTAAAATAGAGTAGGGAATTCCAAAATATTCACCTTTCTTTAATCTGGCAGTTTCATTATACTCTTTTTTGAAACGATTAAATTCACTTAGAGAATCGTTATATGCATGTATATCAACAGATTTATTAAAAATCCCAATTTGGTCGGGGAATTCACGTTTTGATATAAAGTCCTTAAAATTTAATTCATATTCACCAATTATTCTTCTTGATTCACGAACTCCCATGACCGAAGCTGTGCAGGCATGTTCTATATTTTCAAATCCGGGCACATATTTTTTATAAAAAGCCATGTATTGTTTCGCAATTCTTCTTCCCAGCATCATGCCATTTGTTAGGCTTTCACATCTGAGGGCATTCAAATTAAACACATGTCCACCATTTAAATATCCTATTGAATTACCCACCTGAGATAAACCAGGTAAATGTCTGTCGGTTTGAGTAAAATGCCCGTCTTCAATTGCTTTTAAGAGTATAGGATGTTCGGTTCCTACTCCTACCGCCGTTTTAAAATCAATATTTGCAAAATAAGAAGTTAATGTTGCAGGCATAATATTGGGAGTGTCTCTACCTGCTTCACGGCATACTGCACCGCATAAATCTGCTAAAACGGCATCTCCTGTACAATCAATAAACGTTTTTGCGGGAATAAATTCATACCCTTCAATATTATTAATAATTACACCTTCAACTCTGCCCTTAGCTGTATCGGATTCGGCATCAATTACTTTTGTAAAAAATCTCACTTCTAAATCAGCATCAGTTACTTTTTCATCTAACAGTAATTTGTAACCCTCAACATTGAATTTGGTCCAATGATGGTATGCTTTTGTGAATATTTCAGGTTTTTCCGTTGGTCCAAGAAATCCACGCTCATACATTTCAAATAATACTTCGCGCATAAAACCACCAACTAGAAGTTCTTCGCCATTAGCCATTGGATCGAAAGCAGTTACAAGGCCGGAAGTTCCCATCCCACCAAGGCAACCGGTAGCTTCAATAAGTAGAACACTAGCTCCCAAACGTGCTGCACAAACTGCTGCAGCTGTTCCGGCCGGGCCACCACCTGCTACAACTACATCGTATTCTTTTGAAACTGGTATTTCTCTTTTTAGCTGGTAGGTTTTTGATGGTTTTTGGAACTTTGAACTGATAACATTTTTCGGAATATTTGTCAAAAGGACTGACCCAGTTGCCATTATTAATGAATTCTTTATGGCTTTTCTTCGTGATATTTTCATGATACATTGGTTTAGTGAAAATACGAAAAAGGATACAAAAATCCCGATAGAAATACTATCGGGATTTTACTTAACTAACTAACTAAACTAGTAACCAGGATTTTGATCTGCCTGGTTTATTGCAGGATTATTATTAATTTCATTTTCAGGAATTGGAAATAACATACGCTCATCAAGAATATTTCTACCGGTAGCAGCAAAAGCTTCTTTAACTTTACCTGTTCGTTTGAGATCAAACCACCGTCTTCTTTCAATAAGAAATTCATATGCCCTTTCTTGTAGAACAGCTTCCCTAAAATCTATTTTGCTCATCCCGGCAGGATAATCTACCGATGAATTAGCTGTAATATTGAAACCATATGCCCTTCTTTTGATCATGTTTAATTTCTCTAATGCCAATGAAGAAGGACTGCCCTCTGCCATACAAGAAGCTTCTGCATAAAACAGGAAGGCTTCTGAAAAGCGATAAACCGGAACGCTATACAAACTTATACCATCGGTATTACTGGTGAACTTTTTGAAAAGAATAGGTACTGTTGTGGGCAAGGAAACCCATTCTCCATCTGCATTTTGATATTCAGTATACATATTAAAACTTTTTCTCAGGTCATTGTTATCCCAACTATCCCCAATAAAAGAATTCATATTTGGTAACCAAGCAAAATAACCAGCAGAGGAGTAATGATATGGAACTGCATTTGCCCTGTGAATGTAAGTAGGAATTGTTGAGTTTTTAGTTTCAGAATGATGCAATGACATAATGTCTTCGGAATGTGTATCAACAGCGAACATTTTATAAAAATCGTCAGGTTGTTCCACTGTAATCAATGAAAATGGTCCATTATTTAGAACATCAAGTGATTTTTCTGCAGCTCCTTCCCAATTTTCAGTTGTTAAATATACATGCGCAAGTAACATTTTTGCAGCCCATTTTGAAGCTCGCCCCGTTTGAGAACCTACTTCGCCCAAACCACTTTCGGCTGCTATACAATCCTGAATTATTAATTCATAAACTTTACTCTCCGGTTCTCTGGGAGCTTCTAAAGCAGTCAAATCAATACTTTCGCTGGTTTTAATTGGAACCGCACCCCAGCCTCTTACCAATTCAAAATAAGCCATTGCTCTTGAGAAGTGTGCTTCAGCAAGTATTTGAGTCTGAACTTCAGCATCAATGTCAACTATTTTCGGGACATTATCCAGCACGGCATTTGCACGGTTAATAGCGAGATATAGCACCCCCCAATTAGATTCACACCTACCAATGTTACGCTGGTCTAAAATTTGGTCAAATATAGTAATAGGTGCCTGAGAACCCCTTCCAAACAAATAGTCGCCATGCAATTCTATCATCAGGTAATTTGTAATCCCATAAAAGTCGCTTTGCAAGCTGGCATAAGCACCGGCAATAGCACCTTGTGCATCCGATTCAGTTTGGTAATAATTTGATTTGGAAACAAAATTTTTCGGAACTTCGTCCAACATGTTTTCGCAAGCCGAAAACAGTATAATTGTTAGTAATATTAGTGTTATTTTTTTCATGATTTTTTAACTTTAAGATTAGAAACTAAGTTTTAAACCAATGGCAAACACCTTGGCATTCGGATATGCATTCTGGTCAACTCCACTCCATAAACGGTTTGCAACACTTCCACTATCGGAACCCCTGGAATTTACTTCAGGATCAAGTCCTGTATATTTAGTAAAAGTTAACAGGTTGGTCCCCGATACATAAACCTGTGCCAAATCAAACATGGGTATTCCCAATTTCGATACCGGCAAATTATAAGCAAATCGTAGCGATTGTAACCGTTCACAGTCCATAAATAATGGATATATAATTTTTCCAATTATAAA
>CAYZBC010000198.1:0-9642 GCA_964476535.1 uncultured Maribellus sp. | reverse complement strand
CGTTTAAGCATTTTTTCCCAGTAGATCATCTGGCTCTGAATTTCCTTTGCTTGAGTACTACCAGCTGGAGCATTGCTTAAATCAGACTTCAACTTTCGAAGCATCATGTTTTCAATCTCCTTGGCAGTTTCTCTTGCTTTTGCCTGCATTTTATTCGTATTGGTAAGCATTTTGTTTCCATCAATACCTTCCATTTTTACCTTTAAAACCTTTCCAATACTTGCTATTTCTTCATCTGTAAACTGTGACATGTCGATATTCTTATCCAATAATTTTGAAGTTGCAAAAGCTTCTTTGTGCGCTGATGTTACTAAGTTCATTTCTGATGCCTTAGTACTCATTCCGGTAAGCTGTTTGTATTCAACATTCATAGCTTTTTGGCAATCATCCATAAATTCTTTTGCAGAAACTATGGTTCCGTCCTTCTTCATAAAAATAGTTTTTGGTTGTCTGCCTTGAACATTAGCTCGAACAGGAACCAGGTCAAGATCCATACTTGAGCTTCCACTACTGTTCGCATTTCTAAACTGTTCGAATCTTATTCCTTCCATTTTGTAGCCCATTGCATCCATTTTAGCAATCATTCCCGGTTCCATTTTTTTATAATTACTTTGAACCCTTGCATCAAAACGTTTTCTGCTAAGTGGCGATGCTGTATACTTAAATTGCCATTTGGCATGATAACTCGCGTTCATCGAAGCAGTAAGCTGTTGAAGCTCATCTTCCATTTGTCCAATTTTTATTGCATTTCCAACCTCATCTAATTTTAAGGTAAGCAGTTCTTTTTCTAATTTATCAAAGGTTTTAACTATGTCATCAGCTTCCATTTCTAGCTGCTTACTTTTTAAATTATCTTGTAATTGTCTTGATCTTTGTGCTGATGTTTGAATGACAGGTTTAAAAAGTCTGCTGTTTGGACCACGCCATGCCAATAAACCTTTGGTTACACCAGTAACTCCCAATTCAAATACTTTACCAACGCACCATGCATAGCCAGCTTCTTTAGCTCCTTCCCATGCTTGCGATTTCCAGGTTGCACCTTTTTTTGTACCTGCATTTTGAAAACCATTAACGAATTGAGAAAGGGCATAACCGTTAGGCGACCAGCCCATAAGAGCTTGCGACATACCCTCTTTAGGACCACCACTAATCAGCCCGGTTGTACCACCATAAATTGCTCCAAGTACTTTAGGACCATAAATTGCAGCAGCAGCTTCAGCTCCATAAGCTTCGACTAATGCTGCCGATCCAAATCCTACAGCACCAATACCTGCAATCATAATTCCGGCTTGCGCTGCTTGTTCCTTAATCACAGCATAGGCTTCTTCCTCTTTGGCCATGGCATAATCGTAGCCAGCATAACCTTCAATTTGTTTCCCGAAGGAATTAACTAGTTTTTTCGCTTTTGCAATATCTCCCGAGGCAATTGTTTTCCCATCTAAAGTTTTTTTAGCTACTTCTCGTGCTTTCCCTTGTGCTTCTTTGGGCAAAAGTTTTATTTGCCTTTCAATTCGTTCTGCGATTCTTCGTGTAGCTTCAATATTTGCAACTTCTTCTTTAATTCCATTAATAAATTTGTGTTGGGCATAATTGTCGAATGCAGTTCGGGTATGTATCAGTTGACCTGTTTTGTATGATGTAACTAGATCCATCTCAGCTTGTATATTTGATTGAAGCCCTATAATGCGGAAATTAGAATCCTTCAGGCTCTTATCATGTTCTTCTGCTTCCTTTTTTGTTTTAGAACTGAGGAGTTTTTTTAATACTTCTGCTCTTTCTTTTAATTCTCTGTCGAGGTTATGTTTACAAACCGACACCATTTCGTTGTGAAATTCGATAGATTCTTTTAAGGCTTTTTGTTCTTCCTGTTCGAGTTCCTGTTGTTTTTTGTTTAGTTTATCCGCAGCAGATTTTTGTGTTTCGGCAATTGGCTGTTTCTCTGGTTTTGATCCTCCTCTTAATTGATTTACAAATGATTCTGAAAAAGCAACTAATACCTCCTTTGGGCATTCCCACCAGTCGAAATATCCAAAGTAGTCATCTTCAATATCTGCAGTGTAATCAAAATCCTGCCATCTATTTTCTCTCGTCCATTCTAAAGCTGTTTTAAAAAAAATGGGAGCAAAGTTCTTAATTTCTATAAATTCCTGAGCATGTTCTATCTGTATTTCCCAACCCAACTCAGAAGGACACTCAATATCGAGTCCCTTCAAACGGTACCATTCTTTAATTAAACTTCTAAATTTAGAATCAGAAATTTCAGGAAATTCAGGTATCTCTGGGTACTCAAATTTTTGAATAAACCACCCACCTCTAAGTAACCCAGCTTCAATTTTATTACCAACAAGAAGACTACCACAATATCCTCCGTGTATATAATCGGGTTTATTAATAACATCATTAACTAACCCAATGCTATAGTTTCTTATCGAGCCGTTTACTTTAACTTTAAAATGGTATTGAAATAATGGCCTGACTTTCGTAAGAGCAGTTGTTTTAGTAACTCCTGCCCAACAACCTTCGATTTCTGT
The DNA here is from genome assembly GCA_964476535.1 of uncultured Maribellus sp. Taxonomy (GTDB): domain Bacteria; phylum Bacteroidota; class Bacteroidia; order Bacteroidales; family Prolixibacteraceae; genus Draconibacterium. The sequence goes on along the minus strand of CAYZBC010000198.1, from coordinate 7,111 downwards.
AGGTGTATCAAAAATTTTCTGGTATCTCCTTCGAGCCTCACATTTAGCAGCCATAGGATTTGGTGGGTTTCCAATAGCTTCCAATCTTTTAATTAGTTGCTTCATCGCATTTTCAAGCGGTGGCAGACTAGAACTGTACATACTAGCCTCAGCCATTGCTGAATGCCATATTTCCTGTTCATCAAATTCTATTGCTGTAGCCGCATCAAGCAATACCATTTGGATAGCTGCCATATTTCTGGCATAAGCTTCTCTGCAAACTAAAAATTGACTGACGATTGGATTTAATTTATTAAGGTAGTCAATTATTTCTTGTGAGGGAAAATCGAAAAGAGGATCCCATGATGCCTGGAATTTTTTAGCTTCTTCATCAGGCATTTCTCCATAAACGAGGTTCATCCCTTCAAATGCTGCAGAGACCGCAGAATTGTACGCCATGTCTGAAAGCTTATTAAGACCAATAATTGCAGGAGGAATTACTGCATTAATTCCTTCGGGTAATTCTATTTTACTTTCTCGTTCATTTTCCCATGGTAAACCATCATCACCAGTATTTTTAGGAGAACAAGGATCGGTGGCAGAAAATTTTGCAAGCGGCATATTTCCTTTTTCTATTTTTACATTTGCTTGTTTTATATCAGGCAAAACAAATTCACTTGTTGCTGTAGATTGTTTTGGAGTATTTTTTACCGGGTTATTCTTATTCTGTACTGTTTCGTTTGTATTTATTTTCGTGACTTTTGTCTTTTGAACAGTTGGTGGGGGGGGAGGAACTGATTTGTTTTTTTTGAAAGTAGATAATCCATCATCTGTATTTTGTGTATTTAAATTAGCAGTTGCTGACTGGGTTTTTACTTGAAGTGAAGATTGAGCAACTGCATTTTCTTGTCCTTCCAGAGAAATTGAGCGAATAAAATTTAAGGCTTCTGCAGGAGGTTCATTATTTTGTCCCGCAGAGATATCAATACGATACATTTTGTTTTCAAAATAGGGTGTTAAAACAAATTTTCGTTGTTTGGTGGGTCTGGACTTTATCTTCAACATGTGACAAGTGGTTTGTCCTAAACAAGGGTAAGGAGCAGCCTGTTTGCGTTGTTCCATATATTCCTGGTTAATATATAAGCCCTGAATTATTTTTAGTATTGCTTTATTGAATGCTTGTTTCGTTTCACAAAATTCAGCTTCTTTTTTTATTTTTACGGTAACACCAATCTGGTTATTCTCAAATTCAAAATAGTCACCTGAACTGTTTTCCGAATTATAACTCCATCCGGGTACATCTGTAATAAAATATAATCCATATGATTGTTGTTGAAGCCCTTTAACTGTGGCACCGTGTAAAGAATAACTTGAGATAAGAAATAGTATGAAAATCGATTGAAAAACGAAATGTAATTTTAATCTGCTCATTATTTTATACTTATTATGTAGATATTTATCATTAAAATAGGCTTATTTAGCTCCAAAAAATCTTACAACATCATCCATCACACCATTTATATCTTTTCCTCCGGTTTCTCTTCTAACCTGGTTACTGAGCTCCATTAAGGTTGAAGGATCTGATTCTTGCATTCCGATTCGCTTGAAACGTGTTAACATCTTTTCCCAGTAGGCTATTTGATTTTGAATTTCTTTTGCCTGAGTACTTCCTTTAGGAGCTTTGTTTAAGTCATCCGTTAATTTGCGAAGCATCATGTTTTCAATTTCCTTAGCAGTTTCTCTTGCTTTTGCCTGCATTTTATTCGTATTGGTAAGCATTTTGTTTCCATCAATACCTTCCATTTTTACCTTTAAAACCTTTCCAATACTTGCTATTTCTTCATCTGTAAACTGTGACATGTCGATATTCTTATCCAATAATTTTGAAGTTGCAAAAGCTTCTTTGTGCGCTGATGTTACTAAGTTCATTTCTGATGCCTTAGTACTCATTCCGGTAAGCTGTTTGTATTCAACATTCATAGCTTTTTGGCAATCATCCATAAATTCTTTTGCAGAAACTATGGTTCCGTCCTTCTTCATAAAAATAGTTTTTGGCTGTCTGTCCCGAATATTAGCTCGAACAGGAACCAGGTCAAGATCCATGCTTGATGTTCCTGCACTGTTTGCATTCCTAAATTGTTCGAATCTTATTCCTTCCATTTTGTAGCCCATTGCATCCATTTTAGAAATCATTCCCGGCTCCATTTTTTTATAATTACTTTGAACCCTTGCATCAAAACGTTTTCTTGATAGTGGAGATGCTTTATATTTAAATTGCCATTTGGCATGATAACTGGCATTCATCGATGCGGTAAGCTGTTGTAGCTCATCTTCCATTTGTCCAATTTTTATTGCATTCCCAACCTCATCCAATTTTAAGGTAACTAGTTCTTTTTCTAATTTATCAAAGGTTTTCACTATGTCATCAGCTTCCATTTCTAGTTGCTTAGTTCTTAAATTATCTGGTAATTGTCTTGATCTTTGTGCTGATGTTTGAATGACAGGTTTAAAAAGTCTACTGTTTGGACCACGCCATGCCAATAAACCTTTGGTTACACCAGTAACTCCCAATTCAAATACTTTACCAACGCACCATGCATAGCCAGCTTCTTTAGCTCCTTCCCATGCTTGCGATTTCCAGGTTGCACCTTTTTTTGTACCTGCATTTTGAAAACCATTAACGAATTGAGAAAGGGCATAACCGTTAGGCGACCAGCCCATAAGAGCCTGGGTCATACCTTCCTTTGGACCACCACGAACGAGTCCGGTTGTTCCACCATAAATAGCACCAAGAATTTTAGGTCCATATATTGCCGCTGCAGCTTCTGCTCCATAAGCTTCAACCAATGCAGCCGATCCAAATCCTACAGCACCAATACCAACAATCATAATTCCGGCTTGGGCTCCCTGTTCTTTAAGTTCGGCATAGGCTTCTTCCTCTTTGGCCATGGCATAATCGTAGCCGGCATATCCTTCAATTTGTTTCCCGAAGGAATTAACCAGTTTTTTCGCTTTTTCAATATCTCCCGAGGCAATTGTTTTTCCATCTAAAGTTTTTTTAGCTATTTCTCGTGCTTTATCTTGTAGTTCTTTGGGCAAAAGTTTTATTTGCCCTTCAATTCGTTCTGCAATTCTTCGGGTTGCTTCAATGTTTGCAACTTCTTTTTTAATTCCATTAATAAATTTATGTTGTGCATAATTATCAAAGGCTGTTCTTGTATGAATTAGCTGTCCGGTTTTGTAAGATGCAACCAAATCCATCTCCGATTGTATATTCGATTGAAGTCCAATGATCCTGAAATTTAGATCCTTCAGTCGCCTATCATGCTCTTCCGCTTCTTTTTTGGTTTTCGAACTTAAGAGTTTTTGCAATACATCTTCTCTTTCTTTTAGTTCTCGGTCGAGACTATGTTTTACAATACCAATCATTTCGTCATGAAATTCAATGGCTTCTTTTCTGTTTTGTTCTTCAATTTCAAGTTCAGTAGGACTATTCTCTTTTTCTGCTTTTATAGGAGGAGCATTTTCAGCAATTGGCTTATTTTCTTCTTCTGGGGATGAATTTGATGCACCCGATGACATCTCCTCCCAGAAATCTATCAATACATCATCAGGGCAGAACGAGCCATGTACATAGCCCTCTTCTGGGTGGTCGTAATCTTGCCAACGATTTTCTTCGGTCCACTCCATAGCAGTTTCATAGAACGTGTATGCAACCCGTTTGCTTTCAATCATTTTTTGTAGAGGCTCTTCCCAAACTGACCAATTTTTATTTAGGGCTTTGTCTTTTTCAATAAGGGCATTTAATCTTTTATCAGATGTTTCGGGGAATCTAGGAATATTTGGGTATTCAAACTTTTCAATATATACGCACATTTGCCCTTGCCGAGGACCATCAATCCATTTGCCAGTATACTGTTCCGTGCTCAAAAGATCGTTTTTTATACCTGTATCTCTAAAACCTGAAGTGGAAATATTTCCACGCTGGTTGGAAGGACCAATGTTACAATCATAACAAACTTGAAGACTATAGTATTTCTCAACTCCGTTTACAAGTACCTTATAAATATATACAAATCTTGGTTCGTAAACTATTCCAAGTTCATCAGAACTTATTGCCAGATCATCTTCAAAACCAGCCCAACAGCCTGTCGGGTCAATATTTCCGCCGAACATTTTATTATACCTACGTCGAGCCTCACATTTAGCAGCAACCGGATTTGGTGGGTTTCCAATGGTTTCCAATCTTTGAATAAGTTGTTTCATTGCATTTTCAAGAGGAGGAAGACTTGAACTATACATGCTTGCTTCACTAATTGCAGATTCCCATATTTCTTGCTCATCAAATTCAATTGCCGTTGCTGCATCAAGCATAACCATTTGAATGGCTGCCATATTTCTGGCATAAGCCTCCCTGCAAACTAAAAATTGACTAACAATAGGATTTAGTTTATTTAAATAATCAATAACTTCTTGTGCAGGAAAATCAAACAATGGATTCCATGCTGCTTGAAAAGCTTTCGCCTCTTTTTCAGGCATCTCTCCATAAATCAGGCTCATTCCTTCAAAAGCAGAAGATACTGCTGAATTATATGCAATGTCTGATAGATTATTTAAATTGGCAATTGCCGGAGGAATAACAGCATCAACTCCTTCAGGAAGTTTAATTTTACTATTTTCTTGAGATTCCCAGGGCATTCCATCATCGCCGGTATTTTTTGGGGAACACGGATCTGTGGATGAGAATTTTGCAAGTGGCATATTGCCTTTCTCTAATTTTGTAGTTGGCATTTTAATATCAGGCAAATTAAATTCACTGTTTGTTGAAGATTGATTTGGAGTACTTTTTACTGGAATATTTTTATTTTGTACTGTTTCGTTTGTATTGTTTTGAGTGACTTCTGTCTTTTGAACAGTAGGTGGAGGTGGAGCAACTGATTTATTTTTTTTGAAAGCAGATAATCCATCATCTTGTGTTATGTCTATATTATTGAGGTTTTTGTTTGTGGCCTGATTTTGAGATGGAGTATTAATAGGATCCACTTTTGTATTAGAAACCTGAGCCAATGGGTTTGCAATACCCACAATGGAAATATTACGAATAAAATTCAAGGATTCTGACGAAGGTTCATTGTTTTGTTCGCCAGAAATTTCAACACTGTAAAAATTATTTTCAACCAATGGATTTAAAACAAATCTGCGTTGTCCGTTAGCTCGTGATTTAATTTTCAACATACTACAGAATTTTTGGCCTATACAAGCATATGGAACGGCTTGTTTTCGCTGTTCCATAAACTCCTGGCTTCCGGTCAGGCTTTGAATTGTTTGAAGGATGTGTTTATTAAAATCCTGTTTAGTTTCGCACAGCTCTGGTTCTTTTTTAATTTTTACAGTAATTTCTTTTGCCGGATATTCAAATACATGAAAGGCTCCTTCACTCGAAACATTGTTATAATTCCATCCCTCGATAGCAGGTATAGAATAATTACCATAATTGGTTTGAGCATTACTGAGTTTAAGTCCGGTAGAAAAAAATAGTACAACTAAGCTTAAGATAATAAGTTGTGCTTTTGGGAAAATAGTTTTTTTCATAATTTAAGGAAAATTGAAATTAAGCTCAAAATACAAAAAAACGATAACAAAACTCCATAAATATTTTGTTAAGTTGAAAGGTTATTAAGATGAATGTATTTTCTTCTTATAGAGAGTAGAAGGGATTATATAATTTGGAGGAAATTGAACTTTAAGGGAAGTTGAATTTAAGAATTAAATAGTACTCGTTTCCCGGTTATTTCTGAATTTATTTTTTCATTATTAAAAACCATTTTTCCATTTACAAAAGTAGAAACCACTTTATTCGAGAATTCCGTTCCTTCAAAAGGTGACCAGCCACATTTATACATTATATTTTCGGGCGAAACAATCCAACTCGAATTTGGATCTATTAAAACTAAATCGGCAAAATAACCTTCCCGAATGTAACCACGTTTTTCAATTCGAAATAAATCAGCCGGAGCGTGGCACATTTTCTGAATTACTTTTTCAATTCTAATAAAGCCTTTTTTACTCATTTCGAGCATGGCAACCAAAGAATGCTGTACAAGCGGGCCGCCGGATGGAGCTTTAAAGTAACTATTGTTTTTTTCTTCTAATGTATGAGGAGCGTGATCGGTGGCGATTACATCAATTTTATCAGAAAGTAATGCTTTCCACAGAGCCTCTTTGTCCGACGCACATTTAATCGACGGGTTCCATTTAATACGTGTTCCGTAATCAATATAATCGCGTTCGTCAAACCAAAGGTGGTGCACACAAACTTCAGCTGTAATTTTTTTGTCAGCAACCTTCCCCGCAGAAAACAAACTCATTTCTTTTTCTGAAGAGAGATGTAAAACGTGTAGTTGTGTGTTGAGTTTCGATGCCAGTTCTACCGCTTTCGATGAGGACAGAAAACACGCTTCGTCGCTGCGGATGTGTGCATGGCGCGAAAGGGGAACATTCTCGCCGTAACGAGCCCTGGCTATTTCTGTGTTGTTTCGGATGGTTGTTTCGTCTTCGCAGTGAGTCGCAACCAAAGTGGGAGCATTTCTAAAAATTTCGGAAAGAACAGCTTCATCATCAACTAGCATATTACCGGTTGAAGAACCCATAAAAACCTTTATTCCACACACTTTTGTTGGATCGGTTTTTAAAACTTCATCCAGATTGGTGTTGGTGGCGCCCATATAAAAGGAATAGTTTGCTGCAGAAACTTCAGCCGCCCGGTCGTATTTTTTTTGAAGTAAAATTTGTGTAACAGCTTGCGGATTGGTATTGGGCATTTCCATATAAGTTGTAACTCCCCCTGCTACAGCGGCGCGGCTTTCGGTGGCAATCTCACCTTTGTGTGTTAACCCGGGTTCCCGAAAATGAACCTGGTCGTCGATTATACCTGGAATTAATAAAAGTCCTTTTGCATTAATTGTTTCAATTTCGCTGAAATCAAAATTGCTTGGTAAAACGTGCGGATATATTTTCTCAATTTTATCATCACCGATTAAAACACTTCCCGTATATTTTAATCCTTCGTTTACTATGGTTGCGTCTTTTATTAATGTTTTCATTTTTCCACGTTTTTAACAAAGTTACGGAA
>CAYZBC010000197.1:0-9659 GCA_964476535.1 uncultured Maribellus sp. | reverse complement strand
TTCTTCTTTCCATTTTTCTTGACTTTTAGTGTCAAGCTATTTCAGAGTATTACACTTTACAATTGCCTTGCTGGTAAATCGTTTGAAATCACCAATTATTAATTCTGGTTTCAGTTCGCTGGCACTTCTAAAAATTAAATGAACATGGCTGGTCATTATACACCAGGCAAATATTTCCATACTTTTTTTTTGTTGGCAGAAATGTAAACTATCAATTAAAAGGTTTTTGTATTCGTTTCTTGTAAACACATCTAATCACTCTACCACTGCAAAACTTACAAAATAAACTCCCTCTGGATTATGAAACTTGTAATTACGGCTCATATGATAAGTTTACTAATAATTTTTGAAACTTAATAATGAATTATGCAGTAGTTCGATAAACCTAAACCACGCGATACAATCGCGCGGGAGCGGCGGCATCCTGCATGCTCATATTTCCCAAATCGATTTGACTTACTAACCATCGTCGGAAACTTACTTCATAATCATTGTAATTAATCACCTTTTCTTCAAATCCTTCCATGTAATCGCTTAACATGGCTTCTTTTCCTTTTTTCATTTTCTTGACATTTTTGTGTCAAGCTATCTCAGAATAAGACATACAAAAATCTCTAAAAGCCCGGTGCATAGAGCGATTCAACCGAATATCGGCAAAATTCGTTGGAACATGTCAGGGAGTTTTCGGAACATAACCTCAACACCAAAATAATCGTCGGGATTAATTGAAACATCCCGGTGATTGTATTTTTGATTTGTAATTAAATTGGTATCAGCCAAGAGATGCTTTACAATCCAACAGTTGTGCATAAAGTTTGGAGGCCAAATGAAGATTGAAATGTAATTATCCAATTCAGAAAAGCAAAGAAAGGCAGATTATAAGTTCTGTTAAGGGTATATAAAACGACTTCTACCTAGCCGCCCTTGACAGAACTTATAATCTACCTCAAAAAGCATTTATGTATTGGATGTAAAAGAAAAAATAATTTAATTTGAAAAATAGAAAATTATCAAACAGAGTTACATTTATATATCCAAAAAATCATAATTCCCGGATTCTTATTTTTCTAAAATAAACTGGATGCCCATGATCCTGAAGTCCTATTTTTCCTTTTCTAATTTTAGCATAATCTAACTCAGAAAATTTACTTTCCTTAACTGCTAATTTCCACGTTTCTGAATCCATAGAATATGTCAAGACCAACTTTCCATTTAGCCAGTGTTCAACATTCCCATTATTTATAATTATTTTTGTACTATTCCATTTCCCCGCAGGATTTGAAGTAAGTTCTGTAGGAGGGAGAACATCAGAGCAGGCGCCTGTTTTTTGTTTTTCAAGTAAATTAATTGGATAGTTCTTCTCATCGATAATTTGAAATTCAGGTCCCGTTTCATAAATTCGTGTATACTCTTCTTTCTCTTGCACAAAGTAAAATATACCACTGTTGCCACCTCGATTAATTTTCCATTCAACTTCTAATTCAAAATTTTCATATTCATTACATGTAACAATATCTCCATTTTTTCCAGTAGTAAATAATACTCCTTCTTCTACTGACCACTTCAAGGATTCATCAGAATTATAAGCATGCCAACCATCCAAATTAGTTCCATTAAATAAGTTTTGCCAGACAGACTCTTGCTTTAAGGAGAGTAACTTTTGGTGTTCTCCTTCAAAGCTTGAGATATTACTAAGGCTCGGGAATATCTCAAATGAAAAAAAAATAAACAATAAAAAATATTTCATATTCTTAATTTTAAATACAATTTTATTATGACCATAATATATCCTTTATGCATTAATATAATGGGAAGCATTCAACTCCCCATTATAAATGATTTTTTTATTTTGGTATTATTTTGGCATCTCTGGTAAACTAAACCCGTTGTGATAAGTATGTTGTATCCATTCTTCAGCCATTTCTTTTGCTTTAAACTCTGAAAATCTTCTATCAAAACTAGGATGTCCATCATCGACAGAGTAATTATCAACAGTGACGATTTTAATTTTGTCGCTTGCGGATATATTTGTGAACAACATTTTTTCACCATCCCAGTTCAATTCACGGTGCAGTCCTTGCAGCCCGGATAACCTTACGGCAAGTACTCCCAATACGACCATTTCGTTGAAAGGCCCAGAAAACTGGAAATTGGAAGAAGCTTCTATTCGATTTTCCGGCGATTCCTTACACGCCCTGATCCAATCTTGCTCATGTGCATTGGTACTCCAAATGTCGCCATTGCTTCCTCTTATCCTTGGAATATTTGGTTCGGGCTGTTTGAAATGATTCATGTCTGACACCGGTAAAAGAGTTGGATTCATTCCGAAGCATCCAGTCATGATTTTACCTTTATTCCCCACGAAAATAATTCCACCGTCTGAATCGCCCATCATTTCGCCGTCTTTCAGCTCATTGGGACGTTCGGGAAGCAAACCACCATCGTACCAAACAACCTTAACTTCCGGCATTTTTACATTGACTTTTGGTGGGCGCTCGGGGAAAGTGTAAGTGACAACTTCTGCCTGGGGTGCTGAATAGAAATTGGCTAAAGTAGAACTGGCATTAATACTAATTGGATATTTTAAATCAAGTGCCCAAAATACTGGATCCATTATGTGGCAAGCCATATCTCCCAACGCCCCAGTGCCAAAGTCCCAAAACCCCCTCCAGTTCCAAGGGGTATAGGCTGGGTCATAAGACCTCATCTTCGCAGAGCCGATGAATAAATCCCAATCCAGTGTTTTAGGGATTTTCATGCCCCCTTTGGGTTCTGATAGACCCTGTGGCCAAATTGGACGATCGGTCCAACAATGTACTTCATTCACATCTCCGATTACCCCTGACTGAATCCATTCAGTAATTTGGCGGCACCAATCAAGTGAATTTCCCTGGTTGCCCATTTGAGTTGCAACTTTGTGCTTTTTTGCCAGTTTGGTTAGAAGCCTTGATTCATAAACGGAATGAGTTAAAGGTTTTTGAGTGTATGCATGCTTCCCAAGGGTCATTGCATGAGCGGTAACCCCGGCATGGGAATGGTCCGGGGTAGCAACCATCACAGCATCTATTGAAGTGTCCATTTTATCTAACATTACCCGCCAATCTTTAAAACGTTTAGCATTGGGATAATCATTAAATGTTTTCTCGGCATAGCCCCAATCTGTGTCACATAAAGCTACAATGTTTTCGCTTTTCATGTTTGCCAGATTTCGTCTACCAACCCCTCCAATACCAATTCCCGCAATGTTTAATTTGTCGCTCGGCGAAATATGTCCATATGATTTTCCTAATACGACATTTGGAACAATGGTAATTGCTGTTCCTCCTACTAATGTATTCTTAACAAATTTTCTTCTGCTTATGCTATTCATATTGATAAAATTTAAAAAAATTTAAAAAAGCTTTTGCTTATGTAACTACCAGCTTAATTGAAAAGCTGGTAGTTACATTAATTAAAAACATTAGTTAATTTAATACCCAGGATTTTGTTCTAACAATGGATTCCCATTTATTGCAGAATGGGGTATTGGAAATAATCTTTTTGTTGGGTCGCTAGGTTCATCATGATTAAACCATGTCTCTGTTGTGTATTTATTCCAACGTATCAAATCCGTTCTACGTCGATGCTCAGTTATAAATTCTTTCCCCCATTCTTCAAGCATTCTATAACCGCTATCATCCAAGTCATTAACATTGACTTTAAGATCGAAAGATTGATTGTTCCAATCGATATCGTCGTAATTACGTTTGATTACTTTATTTAGATACAAAGCTGCATTATTTTTATCACCATCTCGAAGATAGCATTCAGCAATTGTAAAATAAACTTCAGCTAATCGCATTACTGGTATATCGGCTTCAGCTTGGTATTCTTTATTAACATCAGGATATGAAGGATATATTTTAATAGGTCTTATACCAGTGTTTTCTTCTCCATTTAATAGACTATTCGAGGTATAATCTCCTTCTGATATTCTTGCACAATAATCAACAAGCACAAGAGGTAACCCAGCATATTCTTCGGTTCCGGTAACTGTGTCCTGTCCATCAAAAGTGAGTTGTAATCCATATAAAAACATTCCCTCATATTCTCCATTCCCTAGATACTTCCAATGTTTTTTACGTACATCTTTTTCATGATACTTTGAAAAAGGCATTCCAAGTTTATAATTCAGTAGCTCTCCCTTGGCTGTGATAGAAGGGGCTAATCCCCAGCCATTCCAACCTGTTCCACCATGAGAAGATCCAAAAGTTAGATGTGACTTATAATGATGATAGCTTGAATACCACCAACCTTTCATGTCACTTTGTCCCTTTTCATTAGGAAATGCGAAAATTATTTCTGGAGATTTACTATTGTCCCATTTAAATGGGCCATTCCAAGAATTGTCCAAATCATAATCTCCATAATTTCCATTTATAATTTCATCGCATAGCTTTTTCGTGTCTGTGTATTTTTTTTCACTGATATACTTTTCACTATTGAAATATAAGCGCATTAAAAGGAGCCTATTAGAAGCTTTCGATATTCTATAAATCTTATCCAATTCTCCGTTATTATTTTTTGTAGGGAGATAAACTAACGACTCGTTTAACTCCTTCTCAATAAAATCAAATGTTTCATGAGATGAACTTCTTATTGGAATGTCTGTGGTAATTGCATCAGTTATTGGCACTCCTCCATACATGTCTAATAATCTAAGATAAGCCCATGCTCTTAGCGTTCTTAATTCACTAATATGCAGCACTTTGCCTTCATTACTTCCCCCTAAGGCCTCATAGTTTAATGACTCCAAGTCATTAATTGTACTGTTAGCAAAACCAATTACAGAAAAATATCTTCCCCATGGAGCAGAAACACCATTGTCTAAAGAGGTCCAGTTATGAGTAATATATCTCACATATTCTCCATCATTATATCCATGAATCCCTCTTGTTGGAGTCAAGATTTGGTCTGCAGTTAGTTCTTCATTTTTCGTATCATAGGTGAAAGCTGTTTCCATATACGCGTATGAAGTACTTATCGATTGTAGTAGATGTTCATGCTTCTGATAAAAGTTTGCTGAACCAATTGAACTAAACATCTCCTCAGATAGATCTGTACATCCGAAAAGAATAAAAGTTATTAAGGTTAACCTAATATATATTTTCATTTTTTTCATTTAAAATTTAATTTGAACCCCTAATGATAAAGTTGTTGTAACCGGATAAAAGTCTAATCCTTGAACTCCTGGTGTAAGCCCGTTAACTTCGAGTTGAGTTGGATCAAGCCCAGTAAATTTTGTGACAGTAAATAGGTTTCTTCCAGTTATATATGTTCTTATGCTTTGCATGTATTTACTTTTAGGATTTATTGTATAACCAAAAGTCAAATTTCTTAAATTTAGATAGTCTCCTCGTTCCATAAAGTAAGAACTAGATTCTTTTTCCGATTTAATATCTTTGTTTTTGATATAGGCATCCTGCAAAACATTTCCTGATGCGTTTTGTAGTCCAAAATACATTTGGTGGAGATTTACGACATCCCAAAACAAAGCGCCTTTAAAATATATTGAAAGATCAAAATTCTTATAACGAAATGTATTATCCCAAGAAAATTCGACATCAGGAATTCCATTTCCTACATATTGCTTATCATCAAGAACTTTTTCTGTTGATTTAATAGTTTCACCTTCTTTATTATAAATCAAAAAGTCTCCATCTTCATCAATGCCAGCATGTTTATACATATGGAAATTACCTATTTCTTCTCCTTCCTCTAATCTTACTATGGGACCAGGAATACCGGGAGCTGGCAGATGGTAAAGATCAATATATGTATTTCCAGCATCAGAACCTTCTATCCTATTGGTAATTTTTTTCATTTTACTTTTTGCATAACTTGCTACAATGGTAGTATTATATGATAAACCACCTGAAGTACTAATATCCCAATTTATCATTGCTTCTATACCCCTATTCTGCATCGAGCCAATATTTGACCATGTAGTGCCATATAGATTTGGTGGTTTTGACACAGGAGTTTGGAACAACAGATCTTTTGTGTCCTTTTGGTATGCGTCAAAGCTTATTGATAACCGATCGCTTAATAATGTTATATCTACACCAATGTTTACGATGTGTGCTACTTCCCACTTCAGATCAGGATTGATATTTCCGCTTGGTCCATAACTTTGAACCCATCCTCCTTGTCCCATATTATATTTTCCATGAGTGCTGTAGGCTGGTATTGATAATAAGGAACTAATTTCTTGCCGACCAGTAGATCCATAGCTTCCCCTCAATTTCAATGAATTCAAGAAATTATCTTTATTAAAGAAATCCATTTCTGAGATAATCCAACCTGCTGAGATTCCAGGGAAAAGCCCCCATTTATTATTAACCCCGAATTTACTGGAACCTTCCCTTCTTAAGGAAGCGGTCATAAAATATTTTCCATCAAAATCATAATTGATACGAGCAAACATGGCTATCAACTTATTTGAATCTTTGTATGACATAGGAGCTACTTGCCCCTTAGAAGTGCTATGCCATGTACCTGCTCCAAGATTATTCCATAAAAGTGCGTCTGAAGCAAAATCGGCATTCCATGCGCTAAAGGATTCATTAGTCCATTCCTGGAAACTATAACCTCCAAGTAATTTTATATTATGTCCGTTGTTTTCATAATAGTAATTAATAAGCCATTCTAATATTTGATGATCAGACTTACTGTGTCCTTGTTCTGCTCTTCCTGCGTATTGGTTGTCTTTTGAAATTCGAGATTTACTGGAAGAATATCCATAGGTAGCATTTTCTGTTTGGCGTTCTGAAAGTAATAACGTTGTATTTAAATTATCTAAAATATGCCATCTAAAATTAATATTTCCAGCAACGTTCAATGGTTCTGATTTGTTAATGGCATACTTTAACAGAGCGACAGGATTGTAGTAGTCATGCGCACTGAATAAATTGTAATCATTTTTGTTATCAGGATTATAAACAGGATCAGTAGGGCGTACTTTTATTGCTTGCCTAAAGGCGGTATAATTTGTTAGGCTCTGTTCGCTTTTATTAATGTTAATATTTCCAAAAACATCAATTTTATTGAAAATATTATGATTAAAATTAAGTCTCACTCCGTATTCTTTCCTATTTGAAGATATGTCAATGCCATCAGCATCCTTATAATTCAAGGATAGTCTATAATTTGACTTATTAGAGCCTCCTGTTATTCCAATATTATGGTACTGCTCGATTGGCAAATCAGTTAATAGAAGGTCATACCAGTTTGATGAATAAGGTAAGTTGTCGGCTTGCGAAGGTTCATAGAGCGTTGACCTACCATGAGCAACATATTCTTGTGCTGTGAGTATCTCTGGCTTTTTTGAGACTACTTGAGTTGCTACATATCCATCATAAAAAACCGTTGGTTCGCCTCCTATCCCTTTCTTTGTGGTTACTAAAATTACCCCGTTTGCGCCTCGTGCTCCATAAATAGCCGCAGATGCTCCATCTTTCAATACAGAAATGGATTCTATCTCACTCCTTGGAATAATACCTAGATCACCTCCAGGTACACCATCAATTACTATTAGTGGTCCTGTGCCAGCGTTGACGGATGAAACCCCTCTTATTTGTATTGTAGATCCGGCATTGGGATCGGCAGCTGCAGTAGTTCCTATACTTAAACCTGATACTTTCCCATCAAGCATTTGAATTGGATTGTTGACCGAACCTGAAATGAAATTACTTTCATTTACATTAGTTACAGCATTTGTTAACTCACTTTTCTTAACGGTTCCATATCCAATCGCAACAACCTCCTCAATTCCAATCGCATCAACTGCCATTGTAATGTTAATTGATGTTTGATTACCGATTGCAATTTCCTGAGTTAACATCCCCACAAACGAGAATACCAGTGTGGCGTTATCAGGAATATTAGTTATTGAATAATTCCCATCCATGTTGGTAACCGTACCTTGGGTTGTGCCTTTAATAATTGCCGTTACTCCCGGAAGCGGCAATCCGCGTTCATCGCTTACTGCTCCAGTAATCGATTTTTGTTGGCTATTTAAAGAATTACCTTCGATTGATACAATCGCTGAAAGCACAATTTGCCGGTCAACAATATTATAACTTACCCGGGTGTCTTTGAACAACAAATCAAGTGCTTCATCGATTTTTTTGTTTTTGAAATTTACATCTACTTTCCTTTCAACGTCAATTAGTTTACTGTTGTATAGAAAATAAAATTCCGAAGCATCCTCGATTTCGGATAAAACCTGTTTCACCGTAGTGTTATTAAGGCTTAGATTCAGTTTCGTCGCCTGAGCGTAACTATCGAAAGCTAAACTCTGGACTGTCGCAAGTAGCAGGACATAAAATGTTAACCTCATACTTAAAAATGTTTTTGTGGCCCAAAGCTTTTTAAGCGTAAGCCAGTTGTAACAACAATTTTTTTTCATAAATTTGTTTTGCTTTAGAATTAATACTATTTATTAGTTAATCCTTTTCCTTTCGGCCAAGAAAGAATAAGGTAAAAAGACTCAAGGGGGGCAGGTCAATGCCTCCCTTTTTGGTTCATTTATTTTTGTCTAATCTCAATTTCCATTTTGCTAAATGTTTTATCTGGTTTTCGTTCTCTGGATTTTATTGTATAATCGATGGGAGCCGACATTTTTAGCAAATTCAGAATTTGAACCAATGATTCATCCTGAAACGTTGCTGTATAAACGTAATTTTCCAATGCCTTTCCTGTTAAACGGATGTCAACATTAAACCAACGGTTTAAACGCCGCACAACTTCCGGCATCGAATCGTCGCGGAACATTAATACTCCATCTTTCCACGAGATATATTTTTCCACATCTACCTTATCAAAATATACTTTGCCCTCCTTTTCGTAAAACGTAGCTTTTTCGCCCGGAACCATCGCACCGAGAATGTTCCTGTTTTTAGAATATTCTCCCTGAAAAAGATTAACATTTCCTGAGGCCAATACAATTTCGGTTAAATTTTCATCCGGATAATTGGATGCTTTAAACTCAGTACCGGTAACTTCCACTTTTATTTCCCCGGTGTTTACTATAAATGGATGTTCTTTGTTTTCAGCCACTTCAAAATAAGCTTCACCACTTAGTTTTACATCGCGGGTATGTTTATTAAAAACAAGCGGATAACTTAAAGTAGTTTTTGAGTTGAGATAAACTTTTGTGTTATCGGGCAATACAATTTCTGAACGTTGTCCTGCCGGAGTTTTTATGGTATGCCATGCAATATCTGTCGTTTGTTGTGTTGGCGATTTTGTGGCAAAATAAAGCGTTGCAAAAAGCAGGGGAAGAAGCAGAACTGCAGCAACTTTTTGAAAAAGAGTAACTAATTTATACGATTTACTTTTTTCTATTCGGAGATTTACTTTTCCCAATGCTTTTTCGGCATCGTATTTTTTCATTCTCCGAAGGTGTTCAATTGCTTCCCAGGCTTTAAGGGAATCGGCAAAATGCTGCCGATTCTCCTTAGAAGCTTCCTTCCATAATTCTACCTTTTCTCTGTCGGTTTTGTTTAATGAACCTCTAAAGTAGGAAGGCAATAACTCCTCTATGTTTTTATTATTCATTTAAATATCTTGATAAACACAATACTTATTCGCTTGTATATTATAAAGACGATTAACAC
>CAYZBC010000196.1:0-9690 GCA_964476535.1 uncultured Maribellus sp. | reverse complement strand
TTGAAATTATGAATAAACGAATTGGCTCCGTGCGAGCTTGAAAGTTCATCACTTTCACCCCCACAATCCACATTCACAATCCGTTATGTTTTGTGCAAATTCACTACTGAAATTGTTTAATATAATTAAAGCAATATAGAAAATGAATAATAAAGATAAAAATGATGGTAAAAAAGTAAAGGTGTCATCCTTTCTAATTCTATTAGGTGTATTGAGGGGATACTTAAATTGTCCTTTGTGGTTTTTAGTTAAATCAAAAATTACGTTTAAAAAATTCAAAAAAGGGATAGAACTCGATTTACCTGATGATTTTATTGATTCTTCAGGATTTATTGCGTGGTTATATTCGAGATTAATAAATAAAATTGGACAAGAAAAAGCTTTCGAAATTATTAGAGCTGGAATTTTAACATCAGGATTAGCAATACAACAGGAAAGTTTTAGGAATGTGGAAGCACCACGTACATTTGAGAATCTCATAAAGTATCAACAGAAGACGAATAAGGAAGGAATTACTAGATTGAATACGATGGAGATTATAGAAGAATCTGAGAATAAATACGAATTTAGGATTACCAGATGTATGTTTTATGAAATATTTACTTATTTGAAAGTACCTGAGTTAACTCAAATTATATGCTCGATTGACAATGCAATTTTTAATACTTATTTACCTGAAAAACTGACATTTCATAGGAATGGGATAAATAAAACATTAGCACAGGGCAATGAAATATGCGAATTTGTAATAGAAAATAATGAGTAAAAGCACGAAAGTAATACAAAGAACATATTTCAGGTCGGGGTCGGTGTGGCAATCAAAGGTGGATTCTCGCATTGTTGTTCATGTTTTGTTGGACAGGAACTCTCTCCGAAAACTGCTACTAAATTTATACCAACTGTTGAAAGAAACAGTCTATCGGCGTAAACTTTTTTAAAGTAATTTCGTTTTTCATTTTACACCAACAAATAAAAAAGATATGAGCTATTATTTTAGTACCATTTTAACGGATAAGAATTTCGACGAAGCAATTGAACATGTAACCTTAGCATTGAAAGAAAAAGGATTTGGTGTGTTAACCGAGATAGATATACAGGCGACACTAAAAAAGAAAATAGATGTTGATTTTAAAAAATATAAAATACTAGGTGCTTGCAATCCACATTTTGCCTACAAAGCATTAAGTAACGAAGACAAAATTGGGTTAATGCTTCCGTGCAATGTAGTTGTTGAGGAACATGAAAATGGAGACGTTGAGGTTTCTGCGGTTGACCCGATTGCATCGATGGGTGCAGTAAAAAATGATGCTATTGGAGGTATTGCCACTGAGGTTATGGAAACGCTTAAAAGTATTATTGAAAATCTGTAAAATCGAATTTTCTCTATTACACCGCTTTGTCAGTCTTTCGACTAATATCTCCCTTGAATTTCAGAGGAGAATATATGGAATATTGAGGCAAAACCTCGGGGAATTATTTGATTCAAAAACAAAGGGCTGAACACGCCGCTTTTATGCAAAACAAAACAAATCATTGTCCGCTTTGTGGCAACCCTGGAACTGTTTTTTACAAATTCAAAAAACGACTCTATTTTCAATGTACCAATTGTTCCGGTATTTTTATGGATAAAAATCTGAGACCCGATCGGGAAAAAGAAAAATTGCGCTACGAAGAACACATTAACAATGTAGAAGATAAAGGATACCAGAAGTTTGTTTCGCCCATTACACTTGCCATATTAAAAGACTTTTTCCCTGTCCATAAAGGACTTGATTTTGGTGCCGGAACCGGTCCTGTTATTGCGAAAATATTAACCAACAACAATTATTCCATCCAACTTTACGACCCGTTTTTTCATAACCATCCTGAATTATTGAATAATAAATATAATTATATTGTGTGTTGCGAAGTGATGGAACATTTCTATCATCCGAAAAAAGAATTTGAATTGCTGTATAATTTATTGCAACCCAATGGAAAACTCTACTGCATGACTGATCTTTGGGATGAGAATATTGATTTTCATAAATGGTATTACAAAAACGACAAAACCCATGTTTTTATCTATACCAAAGATACGATTCATTGGATACAGAAAGAGATTGGTTTTTCGGATGTTACCATTGCTGGTCGGTTGGTGACCTTTTATAATAAGATTTCTTAATAAAAACAAAACACTAATAATATAGATTTAGAAGTTTTGGAGGGTAATTACTTCTTGTCATTCTGAGCGAAGTCGAAGAATCTGTAACGATGAAAAACAGATGTTTCGACTTTGCTCAACAAGACGGAGCTATCAGAAATATCCCATTAGGGAAACCACTTGTGCCAAGTCAATTGTATATTTTAGGGAACGTCATTCCGAACTTGTTTCGGAATCTCTTTATACCTCAGGGATGCTGATCCGTCAATTGACGGACGGCATAATGTACTGAAAAGGTAGACATGACTTGACACCAGAAAAAATTACTGATAACCTGGTATTTAGCTCATTATTTTATGAAGATTTAATGTAGCTTTATCTACTAATTCTTTATTTAGCATTAAAATAAAAATACCGTAATACACATTTATTTCCCTTGCTTTCAGAATTTTTTTCTTCGATTAAACGAATTTGTAAGGTGTGTTTTTTATCTTTTAATCCGGTTGCTAAGGTGTAGTACCACGGCAGATAAAGTTGTTTGCTCCATTGAGTAAATAAATCCTGCTTTTGCCAATCCGAATTATCGATGCTATATTCAATAATTCCGGCATCTGGACCTGCAGCCACTGCAATTCCCACAGTATTTCCTCTAAATTGGAACTTAATAATTTGCCCCGGATATTCACCAACCAGCATCGGAACATTGGTATAATTTGCCCGGGTACTGACTTTTTCCGTTGGTTGCCAGTTTTCTATCTTTTCCCATCCTTTTATTTGTTTGGGAGGATTCGGCTCAACCAAAATTCCGCTGTCATAATTTGCATTATCAATGGGGGTCAATATTTCAAATGCTTCCATTTTCTCAAAAGCAGAAATAGTTTCCCATGCAGTTTCCAAAAATGTTTTAATTGAATGAAAATAAATGGATTGACCAAACGATGAAGGATGCAGATTTATAAAGTCATTTTCCCAATCAAATTCCCCGGCATCAATTCGTTCGGTAACTTCCTTTGCTAAATTAATGGTTGAAATATTATAATGTTTCGCTACTTTTTCGTGTAATTGAATTACAACAGGCACTTTACCATTCCGATAATCCTCCATTTTTCCGGGGTCAACAAAATGCATAATAACCACATTGCACAATGGATTTGCATTTTTTGCGTGTCTCACAATTCCTTCCATGGCACGTGTAATCTCGTCGGATGTTCGGCGGTTAGTATCGTCGTTTACTGCTGCTTCTTCGAAAAGCAAATCCACCTGTCCGTTTAGTAAAACATCTCTTTCAAAACGAAAAGCTCCTGGAGTTGATCCCATTGAAGGAATCCCTGCACTTATAAAATCAAATTCGGTTTCCGGGAACCTTTGCTGAAGGAAACTACATATTGAATCACGCCAGCCCGGATTATAAGTAATAGAACCTCCTAAAAATGCGACCCTGCCCTTTTTCTCTTTTTCAAATTTCAGGAACGAATTTTTTAAGGTTCCACGCTGAGTGTGGTAAGTTTTTGAATCGAGTTTTTGGGCCTTAGTGATTTGAATCGATAGAAAAAGAAGAATGAATATTAGTATTAGATTTTTCATTTTTACAGCTATTTAAAATTACGTTTTGTTTCGTTCAATTTTGAAGATTATATATAATTGTCTCCTATTTTGCTTTTTTTTTAATTTTAGAACGTGGGACAAGTATCCTTTATTCCTATTATCCAGGGCGTTGCTCCGGGTTGATATATTTCGCCCTTTACGGGCTTTCTTTTTACAAATAATAGGTAATCAATACCATTTACTTCTTACTCTTTCCACTCAACTTTCGCTTCAATATCTTCCCTTCCCGGCGAAGGATAATCCAAAGCAATTTCACCCACATAAAAAAAACCGAGAGACTTTTGACCCTGTTTTAATTCCAAAATATTATTCAACATTGATGAGAATTTTGGGGTTGCCCAAAAAGCTCCTAAATTCATGGCAGTGGCTGTTAACCACATATTTTGCACCGCCATAGAAACTGCTGCAAGCTCTTCCCATTCAGGAATTCGCTCGGCAATATCTCTTTGTAAAATAATGGCAATCGCAACCGGAACACGTTCTAAACTAACTTTGAACTTTTCAGCTTTTTGTGGATTTATGGGTTCACCTAATTCTATTTTTTCAATTAACAAAGTATAAATTTCATTTGCCAATTTTTGTTTGGCTTCTCCGGTATAAACTTTAAATCGCCAGGGTTCTGTTTTTTTATGGTTAGGGGCCCAGTTGGCATTTCCCAAAAGTTGTTGAATACTTGCTGTTGGAATTTCCTTTTTTGCTAAAAATCGGGGAGGAGTTGCTCTTCGGTTTTTTATTATTTCATTTATATTCATGCCTTTCTAATTAAATAACATTTTGAGAACGTCCCATCCAATTGCATAGTTTGTATAAAATTCTGGCACCAACACTGGCATCCCATTCACTATTCCCAATTTCGCACAAATCGAATCCAATTATTTTACGACCACTTTCAACCAGCTTTTTAAGCAGAAATACAACCTCTGAATAATCCAAACCTCCCGGAACCGGAGTACCTGTATTCGGACAAAGTTTCGGATCCAATCCATCAATATCAAAACTAATATAAACATTCTCTGGTAATCCTTCGATTATTTTTTCACATTGCTGGTTCCAGTTTAATCCATTGAAATCGTTCTCTTTTATTTGGTGATCGTAGAAAACGCGAACCCGGTCACTTTCCTGCGCCACCTTTTCAACCTCTTCTTCACAATAATCACGGATTCCCACTTGTACTAATTTCGAAATATTTTGTGTTTCCAGTGCATTATTAAATATGGATGCATGTGAATAACAAAATCCCTCATAACTATTTCGCAAATCGTGGTGAGCATCGATTTGTAAAACGCCAAAATCAGCATATTTTTCAGCCAAAGCTTTCAGAAATCCTAGCGAAACACTGTGGTCCCCACCAAGAATTCCAATCAGTTTTCCTTTTTCCAATAAACTTTGCGACTGCCGATAAACCCAATTATTCAATTCCTCGCACCGGTTATTTATTTTTTCAAGCGATAATTTCATTTCTGAATTTTCTGCAACATTCCCCCCGTTTTCCAAAAAATCGATATACTTTACAGCTTGCGGCCGAATTTCATTTCTATTTTCAAAAATAATCTGGTTTATCGGCTGCATAAATATTCCCAGTTTCCATGCATTTTTAACATCTGCATCATATAAATCGAGTTGTACCGATGCCTCCAAAATTGCCCGTGGTGCAAGTGCAGTTCCTTCTACATACGATACGGTAACATCCCAGGGAACAGGAAGTAAAACTACATTAGCAGAATTTTCGGTAAACGGAAGGCCGATAAAATTGCCATTTTTGAGTCCCACTCCATTAGGATTAAAATCCTTTTTATGAGGTCTGTTTTTCATTAAAAATTTTAGTTAATTTGCTCAATATTACAAGAGATAAATGTAATTTTTTAAACTGATAATTTCAAAGTAAAAAAATGAGCAAAGTTTTAATAATTGGAGCCGGAGGAGTTGGTCGGGTAGTTGCAAGCAAATGCGCCGACAATCCGGATGTGTTTTCAGAGATTATGTTGGCGAGCCGCACCGTTTCGAAATGTGAAATTATTGCACAAGAAGTTGGGAAAGGCAGAATTCAAACCGCAAAATTAAATGCTGACAACGTAAACGAAACGGTTGAATTGATTAATAAGTTTAAACCCGAATTGGTTATAAACGTTGCACTGCCGTATCAGGATTTACCAATTATGGATGCTTGTTTGGAGACCGGTGTTAATTATCTTGACACTGCCAATTACGAACCCAAAGACGAAGCTAAATTTGAGTATAGCTGGCAGTGGGCATACCATGACAGATTTAAAGAGAAGGGAATTATGGCGGTTTTGGGTTGCGGGTTCGACCCCGGCGTTACCAGCATTTATACTGCCTACGCAGCAAAACATCATTTCGATGAAATGCATTATCTGGATATTGTTGATTGCAACGGTGGCGACCATGGAAAGGCATTTGCCACCAATTTTAATCCTGAAATAAATATCCGCGAAATCACTCAAAAAGGCAAATATTGGGAAAATGGCCAGTGGGTAGAAACGGAGCCATTTGAAATTAAAAAGTCGCTTAATTATCCAAATATTGGAGAGCGCAACTCTTATGTTTTGTACCACGAAGAATTGGAATCGCTGGTTAAAAACTATCCAACTTTAAAACGTGCCCGTTTCTGGATGACTTTTGGCGATGAATATTTAACCCATCTTCGGGTAATTCAAAACATTGGAATGTCGAGAATTGATGCCGTAAAATATAAAGGGATTGATATAATTCCGCTTGAATTTTTAAAAGAAGTACTTCCCAATCCTGGTGATTTGGGCGAGAATTATACCGGAGAAACATCAATTGGCTGCCGAATTAAAGGCATTAAAAATGGCGAAGAAAAATCGTATTACGTTTGGAACAATTGCAGTCACCAAAAGGCTTACGACGAAACCGGAACTCAAGGCGTTTCATACACAACCGGAGTACCGGCAATGTTGGGTGCAATGATGGTACTCACCGGGAAATGGAGCGGGAAAGGAGTTTTTAATGTTGAAGAATTTAATCCCGATCCGTTTATGGAAAAAATTGGTGAATATGGATTGCCGTGGAATGAAGTTGTTAATACAGACTTGGAAGTTTAAAAATCTCGCAAAGACGCAGAGACGCAAGAAAAATAAAAGATAAAGATTTGGACTACACGAAAATTCCTTCCCCGGCTTTTGTTCTGGATGAAAAATTACTTCGGAAAAACCTTGAATTAATTTATAAAATTCAAAAAGAAGCGGGCATTGAAATAATACTTGCTTTTAAAGGATTTGCCATGTGGAGCGCATTCGCCATGGTGCGAAAATATTTAAGCGGGGCAACGGCTAGTTCGTTATACGAAGCCCGCCTCTGTTTCGAGGAGATGAAAACGCGCGCCCATGTTTATTCTCCCATTTATTTTGAAAATGAATTTAAGGAATTAATGAATAACAGCAATCACATTGTTTTTAATTCATTCAACCAGTTTTATAAATTTTATGCCGAAACGCAAAAAGCGGATCATCCCATTTCTTGCGGAATACGAGTGAATCCTGAATATTCGGATGTGGAAACCGATTTGTACAATCCTAGTGCGCCGGGTTCTCGTCTTGGAGTTGGAATTGATGAATTCCCGGAAGAACTACCTGATGGAATTGAAGGAATTCATTTTCATGTTTTGTGCGAGTCAGATTCTTACAGCCTTGAAAAAGTGCTGGAAAATCTGGAATCCAAATTTGGAAAATATTTGCATCAGTTAAAATGGGTAAATATGGGTGGAGGCCATTTGATGACAAGAAAAGGTTACGACCACAAACATTTGATTTCGCTGTTAAAAAATTTCAAAGAGAAATACAATGTGAAAGTAATTCTTGAACCGGGCAGCGCCATTGCCTGGGAAACAGGAGTTTTGGTTTCAACGGTTCGGGATATTGTGGAGCACAAGAAGGTTAAAACTGCAATATTAGATGTTTCTTTTACTGCGCACATGCCAGACACACTTGAAATGCCTTATCGCCCTAAAATTGAAAGTGCAATTGAGCCGAATAAAAATAGCGTACATCTGTATTGTTTGGGTGGTGTTAGTTGTCTTGCAGGCGATTTTATGGAAGCTTACGATTTTGGCAAGCAACTCAACATTGGTGACCAAATAATTTTTAAAGACATGATTCATTATACAATGGTTAAAACAACAATGTTTAATGGAGTTAATCACCCGGCGATTGCGATTTGGAAAGAAAATGATAGTCTAGAAATTGTTAGGGAATTTAATTATGAAGATTTTAAAGGAAGGCTTTCTTAGTGAGAAGTTATTTTGATTCTTCTACTTAACAACAGATATGATATTTTGGTGGATAGTATTTAGATAAAAAGCAATTAACCAATAAACAATGAAAAGTATTTTTAGCCTGTTATTTATTTTTATTTTCTTTTCAACTTTTGCACAGAAACAAACCAACGAACGCGCCCGTTGGTTTACCGATGCCCGATTCGGAATGTTTATTCATTGGGGCGTTTACAGTGGCGCTGAGGGATTTTGGAAAGGCGAAAAATTGCGTAACGACAACGATTATGCAGAGTGGTTACTTTATAGAAATAGAATTGAAAAAGAAGAATATGTAACACTACTTGAACGATTCGACTGGGATGAAATTGACCCGGAAGAGTGGGTTTTACTGGCCAAAAATTCGGGAATGAAATATGTTACGCTCACCGCTAAACATCACGATGGATTTGGCTTGTGGGACAGTAAAGTGAGCGATTACGATTTGGGAAATTACACCAATCCAAAACGAGACATTGTAAAAGAACTTGCAGAAGCCTGCAAAAAGCACGGCTTAAAACTAGGACTGTACTATTCGCACTGGGTAGATTGGGAACACAAATATGGCTGGGATCACACCCGCGAAGTTTATGGAATTACCGCGGAAGAATATGATATTTACTGGCAGGAAAAAGTGATTCCCCAAATGCGTGAATTACTAACCAACTATGGCGATATTGGAATGATTTGGTTCGACATGTGGATTCACCATTCGCGAACTGTAGTTACCAAAGAACAATTACTTCAATTAAAAGGATTAATTCGCGAGTTGCAACCCAATTGTTTGATAAACTCGCGTTTGGGACTTTCAATAGAGGAAGACCCGGACATTGATTACAAAACTTTGGGAGACAACCAACTGGGTAGTAAAAAAGAAGATTTTCCATGGCAATCGCCAGCAACGGTAGCACATTCGTGGGGATTTCACTCTTCTGATTTTACATGGAAATCAACTTCAACTTTACTAAAATCATTGATTGACAATACAAGTTTGAATGGCAATTTTATGCTGAACATTGGGCCTCGGGCGAATGGAGATGTTCCGTATGAAATTTCGCAGCGTATGTTGGAAATGGGAAAATGGTTAAAGGTTAATGGGGAATCAATTTATGGTGCAGAAGCATTTGATTTGCGAAAAGACCAACACGATTGGGGAAAAATAACCTGCAAAGAAACGGCATCCGGATTTAAACTTTATCTACACGTTTTTACCTGGCCATTAAATAAAAAATTGAATTTGACAGGAATAACAAAAGCTCCACAAAAGATATATTTATTAGCTGACAAATTAAAGTCGCCACTTCAATATTCACATTCAGGAGCTTTCACTGAGATTCAATTAACATCAAAAGAACCAGCCAATTATGTTTCGGTTGTTGTAGTTGAATACGAAAACAAACCTGAGATCGTAGATGGCTTAATTGCAAAAACAGTTGACGGTGGTTATTCTTTGCTTCCTAATAATCAATATCCAAACGATGATACATTAATCGTGAAGAAAAAAGAACGTGGTGGTACAGTTCCAACTCATGTTATTGTAGCAGGTAACAAAACATTCAACTGGAAAATTTATGTGGATGAACCCGGCGAAAAAAATATTGATGTTTCGTACAGTTTTCAAAACAAATCTGAAAAAAGCAAGCTTAGAATTAAG
>CAYZBC010000195.1:8564-9723 GCA_964476535.1 uncultured Maribellus sp. | reverse complement strand
TTGCTGCATTAAAAGCAATAAATTTGTCTAACCGCGCCATGTCTATTCCATAACAGTCGGGATAACGAATTTGCGGAGCCGATGAAACCACGATAATTTTTTTCGGTTTTAGTCTATCCAGAATTTTCAAAATACTTTTTTTCAGGGTAGTTCCACGCACAATTGAATCGTCGATAATTACAAGCGTATCTTTATAGTTTTTAATTACGCCGTATGTAACATCGTAAACGTGTGCCACCAAATCGTCGCGACTGGCATCATCGGCAATAAAAGTGCGAAGTTTCACATCTTTAATGGCTATCTTTTCAACTCTGGGCTCAAAAGAGATTATCCGCTTAATATCTTCATCGGTTAACGACCCGTTTTTCTTTTTAATTTCATCAATTTTCCAATCCACCAAATAACTTTTCACCCCTTCAATCATTCCATAAAAGGCTGTCTCCGAAGTATTCGGAATATATGAGAAAACGGTATTTTCAAAATCGTAATCGATAGATTTCAAAATTGCCGGGCAAATTAAACGCCCCAACTCTTTTCGCTCATTGTAAATGTCCTTGTCGCTTCCCCGTGAAAAGTAGATCCGCTCGAACGAGCATGAAGTTTTTTTATGAGGAACACGGATCATTTGATTACTTATTGAGCCATCATTTTTAATAATCAATGCTTCGCCGGGCTCAATTTCTTTTACCTCATCAACACCAACATCCATTACAGTTTGAATAGCTGCACGCTCCGATGCTACCACAACAATTTCATCATCAAAATAGTAGTGAGCAGGTCGAATTCCCCAAGGGTCGCGAACAACAAAAGCATCGCCATGTCCAATTAAACCGGCAATTGTATAACCCCCATCAAAATCTTTGGTAGAACGTTCAAGTATATTCTGAATATCTAAATTTTTCTCTATTATTTTTGAAATTTCGTTGTTTACTCCACCTTCATTTTTATATTTTCTGAACAACAACTGATTTTCTTCATCGAGAAAATGCCCAACTTTTTCAAGTACTGTTACGGTATCGGTAAATGCTTTTGGGTGTTGACCAAGATTTACCAAAACCTTAAATAATTCGTCGGTATTTGTAAGATTAAAATTTCCGGCAAGTACTAAATTTCTCGATTTCCAATTGTTTTGACGCATAACCGGATGAACCAAATCAAT
>CAYZBC010000195.1:0-8464 GCA_964476535.1 uncultured Maribellus sp. | reverse complement strand
AATTTGTTTAGCCCATACTGCCACGTACCATATTTTTTCTGATAATACGACAACGGTTTCAACAAACGTATTAAGGCAATTCCACACTCATGTTTAATCTGGTCACTCATAATTTATTTCTGTCAACAAAGGAAATTTTATATTATCGGGAACGATAAAAGCCATTGGATAGCTCCCTTCAATTTTTTTATGAAGTTTTAAGGCTTCATTTTTTGTTCTGTAGTCGCCTATTCTCACCCTAAAATTAGGAGTATCGTATTTTATGTGAACTACATATTCGGGGTACATCGATAAAAACTCAACTTTTTTACTTTTTGCCTGTGCCAGTGCATCTAATTCCGAACTGAAAAATATTTCGACCCGAAAACCATCGATACCCGCTTTTTTGCTGTTCCTTTCAATGTGCCAATTTAACATTTTCTCGAGACGCGGATCTTGATTGACATGGAGATTTTGTAAAATGACAGGTTGATTGGTTTCCTCTTGGATTTCTTCGGGAAGTATTGCCTGAGCACATATTAACTGGCTGGCAAAAATGCTTAGAATAAAAAGAAAAAGAATCCTCATTATTTTTATTGAATTGAGTTTGCAAATATAATTCAAAATCTGTGATTTAAAGAACGAACTTTTTCACAATGAATTGCCAGAGATAAAGTCTCATCAATAATTGGGGTAAAATGTCATTATTTATTATTTGTCAAATATCGCTTTTCTACAAAAGATTTTCCAGCTCTTCGGTAATTTCCAAATTGTGAAATACATTTTGCACATCATCATCATCTTCAAGTTTGTCGATCAAACGCATCACTTTTTTTGCTTCGTCAATACTTAACGAGATAGTATTGTGCGGGATACGTTCCAGCTCCTGACTTTCAGGCTCAATTTTCATCTCCGCCAATTTTTTCGAAACATTACCAAAATCTTCAAAAGCTGTGGTTACAATAATGGTGTTTTCATTTCTCTCAATATCTTCAGCTCCTGCATCAATCATCTCCAACTCAAATTCGTCCATATCAAAGTTTTCCAAAATCTGAATCACAAATATTCCTTTTCTGTCGAACAAAAAACTAAGCGAACCATTGGTTCCCAACTGCCCGCCAAACTTTGTAAATGCAGACCGTACAGATCCCACTGTTCTATTATTATTATCAGAAAGGCACTCTACATAAATCCCAATTCCCCCATGTGCATATCCCTCAAAAGTATTTTCTTCGAAACTGGAAGCATCTTTCTCTGCCTTATTTATAGCCCTCTCTATTACGTCTTTCGACATATTCTGACCCTTGCCATTTTGCACAGCAACACGTAAACGCGAGTTAGAATCTATATCTGTTCCGCCCATTTTAGCTGCTACCGTAATCTCTTTCGAAATTTTTGAAAATATTTTAGAGCGTTTTGCGTCAGCAGCTCCTTTTTTGTGTTTTATAGACGACCATTTATTGTGACCTGACATTGCAAATTAGTTTAAGATTAATTTTTCAATAAATTTAAAAATTGCACGAAATACTTACAGTCTTTTTCAGACTCATAAATATACAAAAATTGCTTTCAAAAAAAATGTTACCGGAAAACTTAAAAGATACTTTAGATCGTCAAAGGTAATTGTTTTATCTAAGGACTTTGGCTTCTGTCAAATCCATTTTTTTAAAAATGAATGAAAAAAAATAATTTATTAATATTTTCGAACCCAAATTAATAATTAGTTTTGAAACAAACTTTGCTGTCGATATTTCAAAAAAAAAGAAAAATGAGTAAACTGGCCAATGATTTTAACGCTTACAGGGCAAAAATGAATGAAAAAATTCTAGCATCTGATAACAAAGTTATGAAGCGAATTTACAGTCTCGACACATTAACTTATAAGGAAGGAGCGTTAAGTACGAAAACAAAAGAAATGTTGGGTTTAGCAACTTCAATGGTTCTTCGTTGCGACGACTGTATTAAATACCACCTTGAGAAATATTTTGAACAAGGAGTTACAAGCAACGAAATTTTTGAAATCTTTGGCGTTACAAATGTTGTGGGAGGAACCATTGTAATTCCGTACATGAGGCGAGCTGTTGAATTCTGGGAAGAGCTAAATAATTAAAATTTTAAAACCTTTTGGCTTTAAATTGTTATACTTTAAAATAAATTATTAAAATGGAAAAAATATTTGCAATTACATCAACCGGGAAAACCGAAAAATCTCTTCTCGATTTACGCTTTGGGAAATGCGAAAATGTGGTTATTTTTAATGTCGATAGTAATCAATATTCAATTGTTGAAAATCCATACAAGGATGAAGAAAACAGTGGCACTCAATTGGTTAATCTTCTGAAAAAAGAAAATGTAACTACTATAATTACTGGCGAAGTGGGTCCAAAAGTTAGTCAAATGCTCGAAAAGGAAAAACTTCAATTGGTACTTTTATCTGAAGAAAGAATTAAAATTGATGACGTAATGGACAGGATTAAACCTTAATCTTTTTATCAATTCTGAATTATTGTTTTCAAACCTTCAAAAAAAAGGTCTGTAAGTTGAAACTTAAAGACCACTTCTGTATTTTTCAGTTTCCCTTTATTAAATTAGTGTGAATTGTTTTTGCTGATTCTTTTACTAAATAATTTTATTTTTATGATTGTTAAAAAAGCAACCTTAAAAGATGTAAATTCTATTGTTGACTTTCAGCTTAGAATGGCTAGCGAGACAGAAGGAATTAAATTAGACTTGTCAATTGTTACAAAAGGAGTTTCAGCAGTTTTAAGCGACAACACGAAAGGCCAATATTATGTAGCTGAAATTGATGGAAGGATCGTGAGCTCGTTGTTAACCACTTTCGAATGGAGCGACTGGCGAAATGGTACAATTTTATGGATACAATCGGTGTATGTATTACCAGAATATAGGAGAAAAGGGGTATATAGAAAAATGTACTCGCACATTAAAGAACAGGTTTTAAACAACGAAAATTTAAACGGCATTCGGTTGTATGCCGACAAATCAAATTCTTCTGCTCAAAAAACTTACAAAACACTGGGAATGAGCGCAGACCATTATGTAACTTTTGAATGGTTAAAATGAAACGAGCATAACAAAATTTTTGATGCAAACAACAACTATTAAAATCATGCGAGTTCCATCTTCTACCTTGACAAATAAACAATTTTAATATCGTGAAATAGAAAATTAAATTATAATGAAATCGATTACTCCACTTGTAAGAAATCAGTTAATAAAGGCGCAACGAAGCGAGATTACAGAATACCACATTTATAAAAGGTTAGCTCGAAGAACAAGCAACATAAAAAACAAAAATATACTAAACTCGATTGCCGATGACGAATTGCGACATTACCGAATATGGATGAAATATAGCGGACGAGAAGTAGGCCCCAGCCGTTGGAACATTTTCAAATTTTATTGGATGGCACAACTTTTTGGTCTCTCTTTTGGATTAACACAAATGGAGCTGGGCGAACAACGGGCACAAATAAATTACAGCGAAATTGGCAAAGAAATCCCGGAAGCTATTCAAATCGGTAAAGAAGAGAATCAGCATGAAAAAGAGCTATTAAAAATGCTTAATTCGAAAGATTAGAACATTTCAATTTTTTAATCTTTTCTCGAAATTATTTTCAAAATAGATTTTTATCAACTTTGTATAACAAGCATTTTACAATCAATTCCTTTGTCCATAAAAAGCAAATAATTTATCGATCAGCGAGACCTAGAATACAATACAATTCTGTTTTCGTGAAAGAAGAAATGAAGTTGAGCATGCATCTTTACAAACTAATTGAAGAGGGAGAACACCAAACGCAGGATTTTAAATACTGCATAAACGATTCAAAAAAAATTGCAAAATCGTTAGTGGCATTTGCCAATACCGATGGCGGTAGACTTTTGGTTGGGGTAAAGGATAATGGTAGAATTACAGGAATTACAAGCGACGAAGAGTTTTATATGGTTGAAGCTGCAGCTAAAATACACAGTGACCCTCCTATTACTTTTTTAACAAAGCAGTGGCAAACTGAAGGTAAAACAGTTCTGGAAATTCAAATTTCACCCAGCAACAAAAAACCTCATTTTGCAAAAGACGAAAGTGGAAAATGGTTGGCTTATATTCGATGTGCCGATGAAAATATCCTCGCTCATAAAATTCAAATTGAAGTTTGGAAAAAACAGAATAGCAATCAGGGAATACATTTTTCTTATTCCAAAGATGAGAAATTTTTAATCGATTATCTTCAAAAAAACAATTCCATTTCATTTTCAAAATTTATTCGACTGGCACATATTTCAAGAAAAAAAGCCGAAGAGATATTAAGCAATTTTGTAGTAATGAATGTAGTAGCTATAAATTCGAGGGAGGAAGGAATCACTTTTTCTCTCAATAGAAATATTGAAGAAATAGCATTAAAAAAATTTGAATAATTAACATTCAAATATCATTCGCATTTATTCACAAGTAGTTTAATTCATACTTCAAAAATCTTCTTATTTTTATTCATTCAAAATAAACAATTAAATTATGATACAGAAATTATCGATTTTAATATTCGTCCTGGGAGTTGGATTTACCTCTTTTGCGCAAGATACATATCTGGATGCAAAAGCAGAGGACAAAGAAAAAACATACTTGGGCGGTGAAACTTACAAAGTAAAAACATTCACTCAAAATTTTAAATCGGAAAAACCCAAAAACATAATCCTACTAATTGGAGATGGAATGGGTGTTTCGCAAGTATTTTCGGGAATTACAGCAAACAAAGGTCGTCTGTTCCTTGAAAATTGCAAACACATTGGTTTCTCAAAAACACAATCGGCAGACAATTACATAACAGATTCGGCAGCAGGTGGCACAGCTCTTTCTGCAGGAGTAAATACAAACAATGGAGCAATTGGTGTTGACGTAAATAATAAACCTGTTAAATCTATTTTAGAAGATGCAGAAGAAAATGGATTAGCTACCGGATTGGTATCTACTTCTGCAATTACGCATGCAACTCCGGCATCGTTTATTGCACACCAGCCGCAAAGAAACATGTACGAAGAAATTGCCGCCGATTTCTTAAAAATCGACATTGATGTTTTCATTGGAGGCGGAAAAACTCATTTTACTCAAAGAAAAGATGGTAGAAATTTAGTCGATGAATTAAAAGAAAAAGGATATCGTTTCGAAGAAGATCTGGATAAAATCTCGAAAGTTAAAATAGGGAAATTAGCTGCACTAACTGCTGATGGAGATGTAGGAAGATTGGCACAAAGAAGAAATATGCTACCCCTTTCAACAAAAACTGCAATTAATATTTTGAGCAAAAACAAAAAAGGTTTCTTTTTGATGGTTGAAGGTTCGCAAATTGATTGGGGTGGACATGCCGGAAGCACAATATATATTGTTGAAGACATGCTCGACTTTGACCAAACTATTGGTAAAGCACTTGAGTTTGCCGCCAAAGATGGCGAAACATTAGTTGTTATTACTGCCGACCACGAAACCGGGGGAATGGCAATTACCGGGGGAAGTATCGACGAAGGTATTGTAAAAGCAGGATTCCCTACAGGAGGACATACAGCTGTTATGGTACCAATTTTCGCGTATGGCCCGGGCGCCGATGAGTTTATTGGAATCATGAAAAATACGGATATTCATACCAAAATGAAAAAGTTACTTTTTGGAAACTAAATGCTTTTATAAACACAAATAAACCGGATATCTTAACTTATTAGGTATCCGGTTTATTTTATGATATCTCAATTTGATTTTCAATTTTCAACCTTAATTACTAAAAATTATTATTTCTGTACTTATAAAATAGGCTTTCAAGATTATTTTCCAAAAATAAAACGAGTAGGAATAATTAACTCACACAGGACAATGATTCTCTTAAGCGAGTTACAAGAGTTACAAATAAAACAAACAATTATAAACACATAAAATCATTAACCAATTAAGATGAAATACGAGAAATGGTCGTCAGGTTACTGGACTCTTAAACAGTACGTTCGATTCGTAAACTGGATTATCCACAATAAAACCATTGTAATTGGAAAGAATAAAATTCCCAGCGATAAACCAATCCTCTTTGCACCAAATCACCAAAATGCCCTCAGCGATCCAATGGCAGTTTTATTGAATACAAAGTATCAGCCTGTTTGGCTGGGACGTGCCGATATTTTTAAAAATAAAATGATCATTCTAATCCTGAGGTTCCTGAAAATTATGCCAGTGTATCGGTTGCGCGATGGAAAAGAGAAACTCACAAAAAACGGGGAGACTTTTGACAACTCAATAAAAGTTCTGGAAAATAATCTTGCCCTGGCACTTTTCCCCGAAGCTACCCATTCAGGGAAACGGCAAATGTTGTCGCATAAAAAAGCTGTACCCCGCATTGTTTTTATGGCCGAAGAAAAAGTCGACCATAATCTCGATATTCAAATTATACCCACCGGAATTTATTACAGCAGTTTCTGGAAATTTAACCGAAACCTGATTGTAAATTTTGGAGATCCAATTCGGGTGAACGATTATTTAGACAAGTACAAAGAGAACCAAAACTCTGCCACACTTGCACTACGAGATAAAATATTTGAAGACATTCAACCATTGGTCCTCCATTTCAAAACAAAAAAACATTACAACGATTTTGAAAAAATAAGAGAAATCTATGGATCCCATTTCCTGAAAAGACAAAACAAAAAAACATCGATATTAAACCTGTTTAAATCGGATCAAATTTTAACAAATAAACTGGACAATTTGGAGAATGAAAAACCAAAAGAATTAGAGGGTTTAATTAAAGAAGTAAATAATTACGACGCCTTAATCAGGAAATTTAGAATTAGAAATTGGCTGGTTGAAAATTCAAAAAACAATGTATTACAAATCGCATCAAATAAATTAATTCTTCTTCTTGGGTTTCCCATTTTTGCTTTTGGCTTTCTACTAAATGCCATTCCATTTTTTATTTCCGATATAATAATTCGGAAAAAGATAAAAGACCGTTCGTTTTGGAGTTCTTTTTCATTGGCTTTAGGAATTATTTTGTTCCCAATTATTTATCTGCTTCAATTACTCGCTTTTTCGTGGTTACTACCGAGTATTTGGCTTAAAATGGCAATTCTTATTAGTATGCCTCTTTCCGGAAAAATTGCTTTTAAATGGTACATTCTTTTGCGAAAAACAGCTGGTCGTGTCAGATATTTTATTCTAAAGTATTTTAGAAAAACCGACTACCAAAATCTTCTGGAAACGAAAGAAAATCTTTTTCAAAATTTAGATTGTTTAATTTCTACCTAACTTTAAGCATTCAACAATAAACTTTAAACTAATTTCAAATGCCTGAAAAATTAAAAGATATTCTTTTCCCTCCAGAAAAAGTAAAACTTTTTGCAAAGTTTTTAAATGAAGTTTATCCGTTATTTAACAAAGATGGCTTTTATAATTCGGTTTGTGATTCCAATTGGAGAGAACGGGAATTAAAAGAAAAAATGCGACACACCACTCTGTGTCTGCATCAGTTTCTGCCAAATAATTTCGCCAAAGCTGTTGAAATCTTAATTTCAATTGTTCCTAAAGTTACCGGTTTCGAATCGATTGTTTTGCCCGATTATGTTGAAGTCTACGGACAAGATGATTGGGACATTTCACTCCCCGCACTTGGAATATTAACCAAATGTGGGTCTTCTGAATTTGCCATTCGCACTTTTTTGAACAAAGACCTGGAAGGGGCGATGCAATTTATGAATCTTTGGGCCGATGATGCAGATTTTAAAGTGCGTCGTTTTGCCAGTGAAGGCTGCCGACCACGTTTGCCTTGGGGATTGGGAGTTCCGGCTTTAAAAAAAGACCCGTCATTAGTTTTACCCATTTTAGAAAAATTGAAAAACGACCCGGAAGAATTCGTGCGTAAAAGTGTTGCAAACAATTTAAACGACATTTCGAAAGACCACCCAGAATTGGTTTTGGATATTTGCGAACGGTGGCAAGGAACTTCAAAAAACACCAATTGGATTATAAAACATGCCTGTCGTACACTCTTAAAACAAGGGAATATACGGGCAATGTTACTTTTTGGTTTTGCCAATCCCGAAAAAATGAAAATTGAAAATCTGGAGATTTCCAATCCTTCACCAAAAATTGGGGAAGAGATAAATTTTTCATTCAAATTGAATCTAAAAACGGATAAAAAACAAAAAATTAGGCTGGAATACATTTTTCATTTTGTAAAAGCATCTGGAAAAACTTCACCTAAAATATTTCAAATGAAAGAAGTTGAAATGGAACCGGGAATACATTCCATGGTTAAGAAACACTCATTCAAAAACCTTTCTACCCGAAAACATTATTTAGGTGAACACAAATTAGAGATTGTTGTAAATGGAGTGGTAAAAGCCGAGGCGAAGTTGGAGTTATTTCAATAAACCAATCTTTAAATTAAATAACCAAACTTTTTGAAATCGGAATCGTTGGTTACCAAAT
>CAYZBC010000194.1:0-9757 GCA_964476535.1 uncultured Maribellus sp. | reverse complement strand
ATTTATTCAGAGCTTTAAAATAAGTGCGCACATGCTCATGCTGGGCACACACAAAGTGTCATATGTAATGCGGGTTTCAGCGGTTTTTCGGGCTGCAGCTCGTTGTTGCAACACCGCCAATTCGTCTTTGACGATTGACGGAAAATTTGAAATTATGAATAAACGAATTGGCTCCGTGCAGTTTTGAAAGTTCATCACTTTTAATCCCGCACTCCACATACACAAACCGTTACCGCACATAATAAAAAGATGAAATACAGCATTGAAAAAATATATAAAGACTTTGGTCAATTTGACAAAATAGTTACTCTTTCATTTTTTCCAAAAAGTAAATCTTTCAAAGAAAATCCTGACTTAATGACTGGCACTTTTTATTACACTCCGAAAGAAAGACTACAAATTGAGAATATGATTCAAAATGAAAATTCTACTGTTGGAATTGTGAAATTTAAGGAAGTCTTAAACGAGGTAAGTGCAGAACAAAAAGAATATTTATTTAATCATGGAATAAATTGTGAAGAAATATCAAATATTTTCACATTACCAGAATTTAATAAAGAGAACGAATTCAAATCTAAAGAAACCAGAAAATTAGCAGAACCAAATATTATAGAAGTTGACATTGATGATAATTTTGACTATGATTCAATGCTTCTAAATTTGAATGAAAGAAAACTTTCCAGTGGATATTTACTAACACCAGATGAGACGGCAGAGAATCTTGGAATATTACTAAATTTTGAAAAAAAACATATTGAAGAGGAAAAAGAGGAATTAAAAATTCCAATTAGAAAGCACTTTTTAAAATTTCGCGAAAGAAAAAAAATAGCGACTACAGAAGAAATCACTGAATTGAAACATATAGAAAGCAATGAAATTGCTCACAAAATTTCATTGCTTCGAAATGAGAGACAAAAAGCAGGAATTGGAAAAAAGAATTTTGAGAAAATTAGACCGCAAATTGAACAAATAACTCCATTTTTATTAAAATTTAACGAGAAAAGATTGACTCATGCTAAATTTCCAGTTTGGTTAGATTTTGAAAGGTTTTTACACATATTTCTTCGACATGTTAATGAAGTAAATTTTGGTGGAAATTTTGAAGATAAAACCAAGTTTCAATATTTGATTGATGATATTTTAAGATTAATCGAGATTGTAATTGATTCAATCGAAGATGAAATTCAGAAGCATTTTGCTGGAAACACTGGCAAAAATTTCAAAAGACATGGAGAAATGGCAGTTTATTTTAAAGGAGATTTTTATGCGATTGCAATCAATCCAGAAGGTTTGTTAATGACATTTTATAAAAGAGAATAAATTACGTGCGGTAACAAAATGTAAATGTAACGCGGGTTTTAGCGGGTAATTCAACCGCAGTTCTCCGTTGCAACACCGCCAATTCGTCTTTGACGATTGACGGAAAATTTGAAATTATGAATAAACGAATTGGCTCCGTGCGAAATTGAAAGTTCATCACTTTCAATCCCGCACTACACATACACAAACCGTTAACCTGCAAGGTTGAAAAAAGAAAAGACAAACCGATAATTGATTGAAAAACTAAACCAAATTAAAGAATGAATGCTCCGAAAAGATTTTGTTTTGCCAACGCGCTTCTGCCCTGCGGGACAGTTTGGAAAGCCCACGCACATTGCACACATTTGCAAATCGCACAAGCCAACACACAAACCAAAATTTGCAAAAGAGTACAATTTTTGCCAACGCTTTAAAGAAATGTATATTTGATAAATGGTAGAACTAATTTAAATATGGATTTACAGGACCTTTTCATAAATAAAGATATAGATAGTTTTACCATTTATGTTTGTAAACAAAATAACCTTCTGGGTTTAGAAAGCATTCTTGATTATCACCAAAATCATAATAGTTTTCTTGAACTTGACTATTGTAGCAAAGAGGACAATCAAAAACTGTTACTTTTATGCTCGAAATACAGTTCTGTTTCAGCTAACACCGAAAAAACAAATCTGCCTCAAGAATCTTTGTGCTCAGAGCAAAAGCATATCCCAAACTATTCTCTTGAACAATTAACCAAAATAGAAGAATTAAGAATTCGGTCTCAAAATGCTTGTAAATATTTTAGTCTTAATTCATTAAAAGATATTATTCACTATTATAACAGAAATGGTGATTTCTTAAAGGTTCGAAACTGTGGGAGAAAATCAAGTGATGAATTAATTGAAGTTTGCAAAAAATATGAAGAGTTCTTTATAGATAAACTGATTACACAAATTGATAAAGAAAATAAGAATCCAATTGTAGCTAAAATTGAAACATTAAAAGTTCGGCAAAAGAAAATATTAAACAACTTGATTGTTTCTTCTTTTGACGATTTATCGGTTCGTGCTTCAAATGCATTAAAAAATTATTTGGAAGGTGAAATAAATTTGAAAGGAATCAAATCATTATTTGCTGACAAAAACTTAAAGCTCACAAACCTCAGAAATGTAGGTAAAAAATCAATTGATGAGATTCAGAGATTTTTGGATTTTACAAAAGACCAAATTGAAATTGTGTCGATTTTTGAAAATGAAGATGAGTTAACAATTGAATTGTTTAATTCGTTTGTAACAAAGACCTTCAATCTTTCTCCAGCAATACTTTCAGAAATTGGCAAAGACTATGATTTTTCGAATGGACTACCAATTTTTAGAGCATTGCAAATACTAATTGATAGAGAAATACTATTTGATTCAAGAGACAAAGTAGTTTTTGAAAAAGGACTAATGTTCAATAATTCATTCAAGCTTTGTTCTCTGGATGAAATAGCTAAAAAATTAAACCTTACAAGAGAAAGGGTACGCCAAATAAGAAAGCAGGTTTACGACAACTTAAACTCAACTCTTTCATTTGTTAAAATATTAGAATTTGATGCTTTAAATTTATATGGTATTGACTTTGATACTGACATTATAACTGTAAATGAAGAAACCATTTCAGAAATAAATACAAAAGAGAATAACTCCTTTAATGAATTGTTTGTCAATAAAATATTGTCAATCATACTTAGCCAAAACTTTTTATTAATTGGAAATGAAGAAAATACTCTTTGCCAAAGAATTATTCGCACAGCTCATAATTGGCATACCACTTACTTAATTCAAAAAGATATTGTTAATATTTTCAACTTTGAATCATTTGCAAATGATGTTAGTAAACGTCTTTCTGAAAGAATTGAAGAAGATTATTCCTTTCATTTTGAAACATACATTTTCAATTTCCGGTCAGAAGATTCTGAAGACGATTTAAACAACATTATTCCAATCTGCGAACATATCCTCTTTAATGAATTTGAAATAAGTCTGGATGTTTATGAAAATATTGTTTTTAAACGAAATACTCTAAAACAAGTTTATGAGTATTCTCATGAAGCTTTAGAACAACTTGGCGAACCGTCAAAAGTCCAATTAATTTATGAGAAAGTAAAAGAACTGTACCCTGATTTTAATACAAATCAAAATAAAATTAGGGCTTCGATGAAACAAAATAATGGTTTTGTACCTTTTGGCAGAACCAGCGTTTTTGGTCTAAAAGTTTGGGAAGAAGAAAAAGATATACGAGGTGGAACTATAAGAGATATTGCAGAAGAGTTCCTTTTAATGCAAAAAGCACCAAAGCACATTTACGAAATAACAGAATATGTAAATAGATATCGAGATACGACAGCAAAAAGCATATCTGCCAATTTAAAAATGGAAGAAAATAACAGGTTTGTTTTTTATAAAGGACAAACGATAGGGTTAAAATCAAAAGAATATTCCGAAGAAGATTTTATAATGATTAACGAGAAACGAGTTATTAGAAAAACATGGGATGAAAGTTTTCTATTATTGAAAAAATTTATTGAAGAAAACAATCGACTTCCGTATTCTACTGGAAGTGAATCCGAAGAAAGAATATATCGGTTTATGAATGTTCAAATGAATAAAGCACGAAAAGGTAAAATTGACAAAACAAAGGCAACTCAAATAACTGAAATGTGCAAAGACTTTGAATCTAAAAAAGGACAAAGGAGAAATCATGAATTCACAAATCAAAGTTATATTGAACTTCTCGAATTCCTTATTAAAGAAAAAAGATTGCCAAAAGCAAATTACGAAACGAAGCTATACCAATTTTTATATAAACAAAGCAACCTTTTTAAAAGTGGTTCTTTAGCCCCAGAATTTCAAGAAAAACATTTAGAAACGATAAATCTAATAAACAATATATTATGAATATTGAATCAATCAAGAATAAACAAATCGAAGAACTAAAATCAATTTGCCAATCTAATGACGTAGATTTCAATACGATGAACAAACTCTTGCAATCTGAGCGGGTAAAAAAACTTCGTAAACGCAATCATTATATACAACAAACAATTGACTCAGAAATTGAAAAGATTATAAACAATGAAGATAAGTAAGATAATACTCAATAATTTCAGACAATATTACGGTAATATCGCCATTGACCTAAATACAAGCGGAGACGAAAATATTGTTTTAATCGGAGGAAAAAATGGATTTGGAAAAACAAACTTTTTAATATCCTTAGTTTGGTGCTTATATGGTGAAAAAATAACTCAAATTGATGACAGCTTCAAACGAGAAGTTCAAAAAGAATCC
The DNA here is from genome assembly GCA_964476535.1 of uncultured Maribellus sp. Classification (GTDB taxonomy): domain Bacteria; phylum Bacteroidota; class Bacteroidia; order Bacteroidales; family Prolixibacteraceae; genus Draconibacterium. Next base: position 5,123 of record CAYZBC010000194.1, on the reverse strand, counting down.
AACTACCAAAAGTTTATAAAACAATCGTTGAATTGGTCTTCGAAAGATGAAGGGAATAATGAATTTTCGGTAGAAATTCAAATTGATGAAGTTGACTACCCTGCCAATTTAAAAGTATCGGATAACAAAATTATAATCCAAAGAATTTTTAATACGCTCAAAATTGAGGAATCACTTTTAATACTCAATTCTGAACGAAAAGAATTATTTCACGACGTAGATGATAAAGTAAGTTTTATTAACGATTATATTATTCCCCTTGAAGCCGCAAAATTTGTATTCTTTGATGCAGAGAAAATTGCATCGTGGGCAGAATTATCAACGAAGGATGAAGGGAATGTGCTAAATGATGCTTTAGGAAAATTGCTTGGTTTAGACCTTTACGAAAACTTAAAAGATGATTTCTATGCTTACACGAATAATCTAAAAAAAGAAGGGACCAGTTCAAATATTAAGGAACAGATTATAAACAAAGAAAAAGCAGTAGAACTGAATAAAGATAAAATTGAAAAAATTGATTTACAATCAGCCTTAAACGAAACAACAAAAAAAGAGCTGAAAGATAAAGTAAAAGAATACCAAAGCTTTTTAAACCAAAACAGTAAAAAGGAAACTTCTACAATAAATCGGGAAGAACTTTTTAACGAGATTGAAAAACTACTCGAAAAGAAGAAACAATTAGAAACAAGATTTAATGAATTAAGCGAACTTGCTCCATTAGCTATTCTCGGCGGTAAAATTGAAGAAGTAATTGAGCAAATTGAGATACAAAACGATTCTCAAAATGATTTAGAAACAAATGAAGATGTTAAGCGAAAACTCGAAACTTTCATTGAAAATTTATTTAACAAACCACCTGAGCCGGATGATGGTTCAATGACATTTAAAAATAAAATATTTTATTCCGAAAAGGCACAAGGATTATTAAATAACTTGTTTGACGTTTCGGAGAAAGCAAATGTCCTTGATTTTGAAATTGATTTAAACAATGCCGACAAGGAGCTAATCTTTAATACTTCACAGATTTTAAAGCAACAAACAAAAGAAATTTTCGAAACAACAATATCCGAATTTAACTCCATTCAAATTGCAATTACAAACAAAGAAAAGCAGTTAAAGATGATTGATTCGGATTTAGAAGACGAAACGGTTTTGGAAGTATTGACAAAAAAAGACGACACTGAAAGAAAATTAGAAAAAGTAATTGCAGAAAACGGAGCTTTAGAAATTCAAAAGGAAAAATTATTAAAAGATAATATACGCCTGAACCAGCAATATAATATTCTACTACAAAAAAGTAGCGGGAATCAAATAATTAAAAATAAAATATCGATAGCAAAAAAATATATTGATTCCTTGCAAACCTTCATTGACATTCAGAAGCGTAATAAAAAAGAAACTTTGGCGAACAGCCTTTTGTCAGAATTAAGAATGCTAATGCATAAAATGCAGAATGACGATTCTGCTTTTATTGAAGATTCACGAATTGATATTCTACCAGATGGAAAAGGCTTGAAAGTTTCAATTCTTGATTCCGATGGAAATGAAATACCAAAAGAGAGTTTCTCTACCGGGGAAAAACAAATATATATTTCTTGCTTGGTTAAGGCAATTTTAAATGAATCGATTCAAAATTTCCCAATCTTTATTGATACTCCGCTTGGCAGATTAGACCATGAGCATATTGAAAATATTTTGAAAAACTATTATCCGAATTTGTCAAGCCAAGTAGTTTTACTCGCTACTAATAATGAGATTACTCCGCGCCGTTATAATTCGATAAAATCAAAGGTTGCCAAGTCTTATTTGATTGTCAACGAGAATAAAAAATCTAATTTCAAACCAGGTTATTTCCAGAGTTATGAGAATAAGAATTAGTAAACAAAATGATGAACTTATTGATAGGATAAAATCTATCTACAAATTTAAATCGGAAGGTATTGTTCCTCGTATGGCTTTTGCTTATAGCCTGCAAACGAATAAATTCTTTGATTTGTCAGTAGATGTAGTTCAAGCTTCCGACGGTCGTGATTTTAGAGATGACAGAGGATTATTTGGGACAATTATTGAAGGAAGGTCAAATTACCCAATATTCAAGGCGATATTAGATAAGCACTATAATACTGCATTGTTTGAAGATGATTTTTCAAAATTATTCAAATTGCACCTTGACCATGGGCTTACTGAAATTCACAATAAACTTTCGAATACAGAATTTACAAGTGGCGGTCATATAACCTTTTTAATGAAACTTGTAAAAAACGGTCTCGACTTACAATCTGATTCTATTTCAGTTGCAAATATTTTTCAAGCAAAATCTCAAGTAAAGGAATTTAAAGAACCTTTATCATTTGTAATTGGGGCAACAGAAAACAATGAAGATATTAAGATAAAGATAAACGACCTTCGTGAATTTGATAACCGTAATATTGCCATTGCAGGAATGGCAGGTTCCGGAAAAACGCAATTAATCAAAGACATACTTTATCAAATTTCAAGAAACACCGAGAATCAACTTAAATATATTTTCTTTGATTATAAAGGAGAAGGAAACGCAGGACAATTAAAACCATTTCTTGAAAAAACAAGTTGTGAATTTATTGACATTTTGAATGACGGATTTAATTTTAATCCGCTTACTTCAATAAATATGAGTGAAGGCGAAAGGCAAAAGACATTTAGTATTAAAGCTTTTGTTGATACAATTGCCACATTCGTTCCTAATATTGGTGTCTCTCAAAAAAATATTTTACAAACGGTAATTAGCGACTTGCTTGAAAGCAAAGAAAATTCTTATCCGAATATGCTTGAATTGTTTCAAGCAATCGAAGAATACTACTCAGCATCAAAAACTAAACCCGACACTTTATATTCAGCAATCAAAGATTTATCAAGTGGTTTATTTACCAACGATATTTCGGAAAATATTATTGATAAAAGCATTTATTTAAACTTGCCACCTACCCTTTCTGACACTTTAAGGCAATTATGTGTTTTTCTTTTACTTAGATATTTCAATTTCTATTTTAGTTCGGCAAACGATGCCGAGCCAACTGAAAATATTATTCCGCTTCGGTATGTTATTGTAATTGACGAGGCACATATTTACTTGAAAAATAAAAACGCAAGAAAAGCATTAGAAGATTTGTTGAGACTTTTACGTTCTAAAGGTGTTATTGTGGTAATGTTATCGCAAGGAGTTGAAGACTATAAAACAAAAGATTTTGATTTTGCGTCACAAGTGAAATTACCTATCTGTTTAAATGTTCAAAACAAAGACCCAAAAATGATAAAAGCATTTGTCGGAACACCAAGAAGCGAACACAAACTAATAAATGAAATAAATAGGTTGGATTCTGGATTTGGCTTAATAAATTTGGATGAACCTAAAACGATTGAAATTAGGCAGTTTTGGAAAACAATGAAAAATGAATTGTAAATGCAAGAGCAACAAAATATAGAATGGAAAGAAAGTTGGCGAGATGAATACCTGAAATGGATTTGTGGTTTTGCCAATGCTCAGGGAGGTAAAATATACATTGGTAAAAATGACAAAGGAGAAGTTGTTGGTATTAAAAATACAAAAAGACTAATGGACGACCTTCCGAATAAAATTGTTACCAATCTTGGAATTATTTGTGACATTAATTTGTTGTCAGAAAACGAAAAGCAGTTTATTGAAATAATTGTAGAATCTTATCCGAATCCTGTAAATTTTAAAGGTAAATACCATTATAGAAGTGGTAGTACGAAACAAGAACTCAAAGGTGCAGCCCTTGATAAATTCATGTTAGAACGAAAAGGGAAACGTTGGGATGGTGTTCCCGTACCAAATGTAACTGTTGATGATTTAAAGAAAGAAACCTTTGATTTTTTCAGAAAAAAGGCAGTTAAAGCACAGCGTATTGAAGAAGATGTTTTAACTGACACGAATGAACAACTTTCTGACAATCTTCAATTAATTGAAAATGGGTATCTAAAACGGGCTGCGATTCTTTTATTCCATCCTAATCCTGCCAAGTTTGTAACAGGAGCTTATATTAAAATTGGCTTTTTTGAAACAGATGATGATTTGAAGTTTCAGGATGAAATCCATGGAAATATCTTTGAACAGGTTGAAAAAACAACGGATTTGCTTTTTTCAAAATACATCAAATCTTCAATAAGTTACGAAGGATTAAATAGAGTTGAAACGTATGAATATCCAAAAGATGCAGTTCGCGAAGCTCTTTTGAATGCAGTCTCTCACAAAGATTATTCAGGTGGAGTTCCTATTCAGATTAGTGTTTATGCAGATAAGATACTTTTTTGGAACGAAGGACAATTACCTGAAAACTGGACAATTGATAAACTTTTAACCAAACATCCTTCCAAACCTTATAATCCTGATATTGCAAATGCACTTTTCAGAAGTGGGTATATAGAATCCTGGGGAAGAGGAACATTGAAAATGATAAACGAATGTATCAGGTTTGGTATTCCAAAACCCAAATATTATTATGACATGTCTGGTTTTTGGGTTGAATTTAGAAAAGACTCCTTCAATATTGAATATTTTCAGTCGCTCGGAATAAATAATAGACAAATTGAGGCTTTAAAGTATGTCAAAGAAAAAGGGAAAATTACTAATAGTGAATATCAAAGCATTAATGAATGTTCAAGAAATACAGCCAGCAATGATTTGGTTGAATTAGTTAATAAAAAATTATTGAATAGTAGCGGACAAAAAGGCGCAGGAGCTTATTACATTTTAAGAAATGAATGATTGCACAAAGATTGCACAAATTGCACATTGCTAATCTAAAGTAAAACAAATGCCAGCACACACAGCCAAGCACATCCCGATGAAGAAATCGGGAAGAGCTTTTCTGTTTTTCAACGCTTTTTTGCCGACCCTAAAAACAAAATCAGGTCAGCACTAAATATGGAAGTGAAGCACTATTATGAATGGAAATTAAAACCCAGCAGGTAATCGAATAGCCCGCCCCGCTAGCAAACACTAGCAGGGAGAGGCTTTCACACCACCGTACGTACGGGTCTCGTATACGGCGGTTCGTTAAATTGTGGAAAAACGTAATGAACCAACCCCTTTAATTGAGGGAAGTCCAATTTTAATGTAAATT
>CAYZBC010000193.1:0-9760 GCA_964476535.1 uncultured Maribellus sp. | reverse complement strand
AGCGACAAATATATTCATATATACATACTTAAAACTGTAGCTGACAATTATTTTTTAACTCTCATCATAATAAAATCATAAAAACAACCATAAATGACTAAAAATAAGCAATTTAAATTCGACCATATGACCGAAATTAATATTCATTATAAATAATATTAGTTCGATATGATGTTGCTGATAGTACGAAACAATTAGATACAAAAAAAGCCCCACCTTAAAAGGTGAGACTTTAAAATTTTATCGTCTTGTAAACTTATTTTACTTCTTCAAAGTCAACATCTGTTACTTCACCGTCATTGGTTGGTTGTCCTTCAGGTTGACCAGCATTCGGGTTGCCCTGAGGTCCTTGCGCACCACCTTCAGCTTGTGAAGCATTGTACATTTCTTGCGAAGCAGCCTGGAAAACGGTATTTAGTTCTTCCATTGCAGCATCAATTGCAGCCAATTCTTTGCTTGCATGAGCCTCTTTTAGCTTTTTCAAAGCATCTTCGATGGGGCCCTTCTTATCTGCCGGAAGTTTATCGCCAAATTCTTTCAGTTGCTTTTCTGTTTGGAAAATTAAACTGTCGGCTTGATTAATTTTATCTGCTGTTTCTTTAACAAGTTTATCAGAATCTGCATTTGCTTCTGCTTCTGCTTTCATTTTAGCAATTTCATCGTCAGACAAACCTGAGGAGGCTTCAATACGAATCGATTGCGATTTTCCGGTTGCTTTATCTTTTGCATTTACATGCAAAATACCGTTGGCATCAATATCAAAAGTTACTTCAATTTGAGGTGTTCCGCGTTGTGCCGGAGGAAGGCCATCTAAGTGAAATCTTCCAATTGTTTTATTACCCGTTGCGATTGGTCGCTCTCCCTGAAGAATATGAATTTCCACAGATGGCTGATTATCAGCAGCAGTTGTAAATGTTTCCGATTTTTTGGTCGGTATGGTAGTGTTCGATTCAATTAATCTTGTCATAACACCTCCCATGGTTTCAATTCCCAATGAAAGAGGAGTAACATCCAACAACAATACGTCCTTCACTTCACCACTTAAAACACCTCCTTGAATTGCTGCACCAACAGCAACAACCTCATCAGGATTTACTCCTTTTGAGGGTTCTTTTCCAAATAAGCTTTTTACTTTTTCCTGTATAGCAGGGATACGAGTTGAACCACCAACTAAAATTACCTCGTCGATATCGCTTGCCGACAGACCCGCATTTTTTAATGCTTTTTTACATGGCTCCACAGTGGCATTAATCAGTTTATCAGCTAATTGCTCAAATTTTGCACGGGTTAAAGTTTTTACCAAGTGCTTTGGAATGCCATCAACAGGCATAATATATGGTAAATTAATTTCGGTTTGCGATGAACTTGAAAGTTCGATTTTAGCTTTTTCAGCAGCTTCTTTCAAACGTTGCAAAGCCATTGGATCTTTTCTCAAATCAATACCTTCGTCGTTTTTAAATTCGTCAGCTAACCAGTCAATAAGTACATGATCGAAATCGTCGCCACCAAGGTGAGTATCACCATCAGTAGATTTTACTTCAAATACACCATCGCCCAGTTCAAGAATTGAAATATCGAATGTACCACCGCCAAGGTCGAACACCGCTATTTTCATGTCTTTGTGCATTTTGTCCATTCCATATGCTAAGGCAGCAGCAGTTGGTTCGTTAATAATCCTTCGAACCTCTAAACCGGCAATTTCTCCGGCTTCTTTAGTTGCCTGACGCTGAGAATCGCTAAAATACGCAGGTACAGTTATTACCGCTTCAGTAACTTCTTGTCCTAAATAATCTTCAGCTGTTTTTTTCATTTTCTGAAGAACCATTGCGGAGATTTCCTGAGGAGAATATTTACGATCATCGATTAATACACGTGCTGTATTGTTATCGCCTTTTACCACTTTATACGGAACACGGGCAACCTCTTTTGTAACACGATCAAAGGTTTCGCCCATAAATCGTTTGATGGACGATATAGTTTTTGCAGGATTAGTAATCGCCTGACGTTTTGCAGGGTCGCCAACTTTGCGTTCACCGTTTTCAATAAAAGCTACGATTGAAGGTGTTGTACGTTTTCCTTCGCTATTGGGAATAACGACAGGCTCGTTACCCTCCATTACAGAAACACACGAATTTGTTGTTCCTAAATCAATTCCAATAATTTTTCCCATTTTATATTTTTTAAGTAATATTTTTAATTTTTACGTTTGCTAATAATCAATGATTATGCCATTGGGAATTGGACAATTTTTGATGCAAAACTGACACACAATTACCACATAACAGATTTTAGGCTGTCAAATCCGGTGACAAAACGACAGAAAAGAGAGAGATTAATCAGGTAGGGATTGAATTAGAAGATGACGTTTATGAGAAATAAAATGGTCTTGAACCCTTATGATAAAGAACTAGAGTCTGTCTATAAAGTAGATCTTTTGTTCATAAAGGTCGAATTAAAAGCTTGCAAAGTCCTGTAGTAATGGAGTTTACTCTTGTGATTGACTATTTTTATGACGAGCGTAACGAATATGTCGGACTTTATGAATGAACAAAAACAAATTTAATACCTACTCCTATAAATCGAAACAGAAATCTCGGGTCCGGGAAGCATTATTTTTTCGTCCTGCGAAATGCGGTAGGCAAATGTTAAGTTTACCCTCGACTTTGAATTGATTTGCGAGAAATACCCAACATAAGGAACCAGCCCATGATTGAATTCCCCAATTTCTGAAAAATCGTTAAGCTCAACTCCTGGCACATATTTTACTCCGAAATCAAATTGTGTTTTTAAATTGTGAAAATAGGACCAGCCGATGTTAATTTCAGCTAAAACCCAATCTTGTTTTTTGTATCGGTTATAGTTTATTCCGGCACTAAAATTTCGATTCCATTTTAAGTTTGTGTATTTGGCATTTTTGTATTGAATGTAGCCTCCATAAATAAAATCGGGCTCGCGATTGAAGTATTTAAAAAACGGACCAACTTCAATGCGGGAACCTTGCAAGCGTGGTTTAAATTCTGCCAATTGCCAATCTGCTTCTAAATCTTCGGGTGCGGTAAGTAACATATTTTCATTTAAAAAATCTGATATAATCTGCGCCTCCTGCTCATTATTATGCCCGTTTACAATGTTCCTGTCTCCTTTGATGGTATAAATTTCGGCAGCAATTCTCCTGATTTCAACTTCAGAAAAAACACGCCCAGCATAATATTTTTCCAAAATATACTGAGCCAACATGTAATTATTCATCGGATTTAGTCGTCCCCAGCCCCAACCGGCTTTGGCTTCGAATCCATATCTGAATTTAGATTCATTGGAACTATCGTCGAAGTTGGTTGCAATGCCGCTCGAATCGATTGACGAACCCTCTGAAGTTTGTTTGTACAATTGGTAACGTGCCCAGCCACTTACTTCTACTATTGTGTAATTTTTAGCATTGTAATAGTATCGGCTTGAATAATCGGCAGAGATATTTGCGCGCATTCCAAATTGATTTTGGTCTGCTTCAATATCTTCAATAAAAGAACTATCCATCCAGTTACCGTAACCATAAAAAGGTCCAACTTCAAAGTTAAATTCCAAAAAATCCTGTTTGTAATCTAAAAAATTCCAATAGCTATTTTTAAATTGAAATGCAGCGGATTCTGATGATATTTCCTCATACGCTTTTGAAATATCGGTGCGCAGCTCTTCTTTTTCGTTATTCCCATTAAAAAGAAACCCGGAATTTAATTCTTTCTTTTCATAAAATAGTACATCAGTAAATCCATTTCCTACTTGTGCAACAAGTAAATTTATTGATGAAATACAAACTATTAATCCAACAAAAATGAACCGGCCTATTTTATGATTAATCATTTTTTGATATGTTCTATTAAAAAATTCAAAGTAAATAAACTAATTGATACAAAATCGAATTGCAGATTAATTAACGTAATAGTTGTTCAATTTGTTATGGATTAATGGTATTGGTTTGTGCAGATCAAATGCTTTGGCTAATTTTGCAGTTATAATTAAAAGAAAATATAATGTCAATTCATAAAGAAATACGAAAAGTTACAACTCACCGTTTGTCGGAGATGAAATTGCGGGGCGAAAAAATATCGATGTTAACGTCGTATGATTTTAGCATGGCAAAATTGGTTGATGAGGCCGGTGTTGATGTAATCCTTGTTGGTGATTCTGCATCGAATGTAATGGCCGGAAACGAAACAACTTTACCAATTACCCTCGATCAAATGATTTATCACGGTGTATCGGTTGTAAAAGCTGTTGACCGGGCACTGGTTATTGTTGATTTACCATTCGGAACTTACCAGGGTAACTCGCGCGAAGCTTTAAGTTCTGCCATTCGGATTATGAAAGAAACTGCTGCGGATTCAGTAAAACTGGAGGGTGGTTCGGAGGTAATAGAATCAGTTAATCGAATATTATCTGCCGGAATTCCGGTAATGGGTCATTTGGGATTAATGCCACAATCTATTCATAAATTTGGAACTTATACGGTTCGTGCAAAAGAAGAGGCCGAAGCCGAAAAATTAATTAGTGATGCGAAACTTTTGGAAGAAGCCGGTTGTTTTGCAATTGTGCTTGAAAAAATTCCTGCAAAACTTGGGAAACGTGTTGCTGAAGAAATAAAAATTCCGATTATTGGAATTGGTGCCGGAGGCGAAGTTGATGGTCAGGTATTGGTAATTCACGATTTACTTGGAATTACCCAACAGTTTTCACCCCGGTTTTTGCGTCGCTATCATAATTTAGCTGCCGAAATTAAAGGTGCGGTTGGCAATTATATAAAGGATGTAAAATCGATGGATTTCCCCAACGAGAAAGAGCAGTATTAGTTAGAGGTTAAAAATTCAAGGTATTATAAAAACGGAAAAGTGAAGGTAGTTTACGAAGACAACCATATTATTGCGGTAAATAAAGCTTGTGGAGAAATGGTGCAAGGCGACAAAACCGGTGACGAAACTTTGCTTGACATTGTAAAACGTTACCTAAAAGTGAAATACAACAAACCGGGAAATGTGTTTTTAGGTTTGCCGCATCGTTTGGACCGACCCACAAGCGGATTGGTAATTTTAGCTAAAACGGGCAAAGTTCTTCCTCGTTTAAACAAGCTGTTTCAAACACGGGGCGAGGTTAAAAAGACATATTGGGCAGTGGTGGATAAACGTCCGCAAAAATTTCATGAAACACTGGAAAACTACCTCATTAAAAACGAAGCACAAAACAAAAGTTATGTAGTTGATAAAAATAGGGCAGGAGCTAAATTTGCCAGTTTAACGTATCGACATGTGGCAAGTCTCGATCGTTATTATTTGTTGGAAGTGGAGCTTTTAACAGGGCGGCATCACCAGATTAGAGTGCAATTGCACGAACAGAATTTGTTTATTAAAGGCGATTTAAAATATGGTTTTCCGCGCTCGAACCGCGATAAAGGAATTCATTTGCACGCACGAAAAATTGAATTTATTCATCCGGTAACAAAGATACCTGTTTCGATTGTGGCAGATCCGCCTGACGATGTTGTTTGGAACGAATTTTTAAAGCTATTTAAAAATAAAAGGTTTAGCCCAGTGCAACCGGTTTAAATGCAAAAGGAAGCAAACTTTCAGCATTCTCAACCACCATAATTTTATTTGCTCCATCCATAATTAACCGAATTGGGTGATTGAAGCGCACCTCTGCTTCAACAAGTGCTTGTCGGCAGGAACCACATGGCTGCGCCGGTTCTTTAATTATTCCGTCTTTATTTTTTGCAGTAACTGCAATCGCCTCAACCTTTAAATCTGGATAGTTGGCATTGGCGTAAAACAGTGCTACTCGCTCTGCGCATAATCCATCAGTAAAATCGGCATTTTCTTGATTATTGCCTTTTATTAAAAGTCCATTTTCGAGTCTTAAAGCCGCACCAACATGAAAATTAGAATAGGGTGCATACGCATTCTCAGATGCTTCTCGCGCTGCCAAGACTAATTCCAGATCGCTTTCCGGCAATTCCAGAACTGTATCATATTCGTAAACAAAAATTTGAAGTTCCCTTTTACGCATAAATTATGTTTTGGCTAAAATTACAATTTTATTATGAAACAATAATAAATTATTCGCAGATGAAGCTTTTAGCTGATAATCATAAAAAACTGTATAAAAATTGTCATTGAGTTCTGTTGGATTTTTATTTATTATTCGCCTTAAAATAAGAAGTACTTAATTCACGTTAAATTGTTTATAAATAAATCTACTTCTGTGATAAAAGAATTTAGAACTCTCTATTTTTGAACTGTTTTCAGAAAATATAAAATATGAAACAACCATATAATTTTATTTCACGAACAAGCAGTATTAGAATTATGGCAGTTCCATCTAATACCATTGAAAACTTTTAATTTTAATTAGATGAAACGAGCATGGTAAATATTGGCACACATGAGAATGATTCTTTAGTGAGTTACATATGTTGCCGTTAAAAATAAACAATTATAAACACATGAAATACCTTTCTCTTTTACTCTTACTTCTAACATCTTCATTCGTGTCAGTTTCTCAAATTTCACGCACCGAATATATTCAACGATATCAGGTTTTAGCCATCGAAGAGATGAACCGAAGCGGAATTCCTGCAAGTATTAAAATGGCACAAGGTTGTTTAGAATCTGCCAATGGAAATAGTGAACTTTCCAGAAAATCGAATAATCATTTTGGTATAAAATGCAAATCGGGCTGGAAAGGGAAGAGGGTTTATTACGACGACGACGCAAAAGGTGAATGTTTCAGAAAATACAAAACTGTTGAAGATTCTTACATCGACCACACTAATTTCTTAATGGAGAATCCACGTTACTCAAAATTATTTACATTAAAAACAAATGATTACAAAGGTTGGGCGCACGGTTTAAAAAAAGCAGGTTACGCCACATCCAGAACTTATGCATCGAGTTTAATTGATATAATTGAAGCTAATAAACTTTACAGACTTGACTACAAAATGAGCTTCGACGAGATGACGGCTTTCGAACAAAAACAGATCGGAAGCCAGGGTATTTCAAATTCCTTGTCAATAAACGCTTTTCAATTGCACAAAATTATAAAACGCAACCGTGTAAAATCGGTTGTTGCCAGAAAAGGTGATACATATGAAGTTATTGCACAAGAATTGGGATTAAAGAATTGGGTTCTGTACAAGTATAATGATCAGTCGGCAGGTTATCGTCCACAAGAAAACGAAGTGATTTATATTCAACCCAAAAAGCGTAAAACGAAAAAACACACATTAACTCACAAAGTTGAACCCAGGGAAACGATGCATTATCTTTCGCAGATGTACGGGATAAAATTAAATTTGTTGTATCGGAGAAACGGAATGGAAACTGGTTATCAACTGGCACAGGGACAAATTATCTATTTACGGAAAAGAGAGAAGAAGTAATAGAGTGGATTGGAATATGTTGCCAGGACAAATTAATTCTCCGGGATTTTTTCATTTTCCAAATCTTTTTTATAAACCAATGTATGGTACGGGAATGGAATTTCAATACCTTCTTTATCGAATCGTTCTTTCACCGATTTCAGCAAATCGCATTTCATTACAAATGCATTATCGTTGCCCATTGCCCAAATGTATCCTCGAATATTAACTGAAAAATCGCCAAGGCTAATTAAGCGTGTAACAACTTTTGGAATTTCAGCCTTTATTTCTTCATCAGTCCGGATGTCAATTAAAAACGGATGGTTCTCAGCTTCTTCCCGAATTATTGCCATAGCTTTGTCTATATTCGAATCGTAACTTATTCCGATGTCCAGAAATTTCCTAATTTTTTCGTCGGTAATGCTGCTGTTGGTAATTGTTGCTTCGCTAATTACACCATTTGGAATAATGATACGGCGGTTTTCGTAGTCTTTTATTACGGTGTGGCGAAGTGTAACCTCTTCAACACGACCTTTGGTTTCAGAATTTAATTCAATGGTGTCATTAACTCTGAATGGTTTAAACATTAGAATGAAAATACCACTTATAATATTTGAAAGTGCTTTCTGAGAAGCAAAACCGATTATCATTGCCGTAATTCCTGCACCGGCGAATATAGCAGAGCTTAATTTTTCAAGGTAAGGAACATTCAGAAATATATATACGACTGCAATGGTATATACAATAAAAGAAACCGAGTTTTTCAAAAAAGAGAAGTTGGTTGGATCGGTGTGCCAGTGTTTTGCGTTTCGATGTATAAAAAGGTTTAATAATTTACGTAAAATCGTAGAAAGAATAAATGCCCCGATTAATGTGGCAAATATTAGTACAATGTATTTTATTTTATCCCATTCCATAATGTGTATTTTATTGCTTTTGTAAAACTAAGGTTTTAAACCGATTTGAGGAATTCAGAGTTGATTTTTCAGAACAAACTAAAATCCCATAGTTTATGTTTCTTGTTCCTTGTAATTAGGGATCTGAATTATTATAATTTTCAGGTGATGAAACTGAAAATAACAAGTAGAGCCCGAACAATACTGATAAAATAAAACGTATTTAATAATTGATTGCTTTTGAACTTGGCAGTTCCCTTTGAATTCTATTTCTGAATTCTCCAAGAAAATGAATTAGGTTACGATGGTTCAAATCTACTTCCACAACTACAACCGGATTTTCCTCAGTCCCTTCAACAATAAGTTCACCGTTTTTATCAAATACACCTGTTTTCATACTATAAGTAGAAGAAACAAGATATATCTGGTTTTCTATTGCGCGTGCTCTGGCAAGTGTAAGATTACCGCCCCAGATTGGCATAAAAATAATCTCAGCACCATTTAAAGTAAGCATCCGTGCTGGTTCAGGGAAATAGACATCCCAGCAAATCATTATCCCAATCTTTCCAAAATCGGTGTCGAATGTTGGAAAGTTATCTCCGGGCGTAATTCCTCCGTCTATCTCTTCGCGGGGCAGGGCAACCTTGCGGTATTTGCCCTGCAATTCTCCGTCTCTTCCCAATAAAACTGCTGTGTTATAAACAACCGGTCCCTCTCTTTCGTAAATGCCTGCTACAATATACATGTTGTGTTTTTTGGCTAATTGACCAAGAAATTTGGTTGATGGACCTGGAATAGTTTCGCAAATATCTAGATATGTTTTCCCAGTACCAGCCACTGTAATTCCCTCAGGAAGGCAAACAATATCCGCTTTTTGCTCTCCCGCAATATTTATAAAATATTCAAATTGCTCCAGATTTTCTTGAGGAGAGGATGTGTTTTTTGGTCTATGATGAATTGCACCCAGGCGAACTAACCGGGGTTTGATTGCATCTGTTTCCTTAAAATTTGTTCCTCCAAAAAAAACTTTGCCCCCGGCATCCCAACGGTAAAAAAGGTCTATTTTGGCTTTTACTGCTTCCTTTGGAACCTGGTAGGTTTGTTGAATAATGTACCACCCATCTTTGGTTTCCTTGGCAGAGGTCGCAGGAAATTCGATAAACCCGATCCTCGTTCCATCTTTTGCTTGCCAAATAACCTGGGATAAAACAGTTCGGTTGAGCTGAACAATATTTTCGGGTTTGAAAAAAGTTATAAACTCGTAATACTTACCTGAAGCAACTTCATACGTTTTGGTCCAGCTTCCGTTAGCGTACTCTTTTCCATCTCCTGCCAAAGCTAAAGTTGGTTCGCTATTATATTGGATTTTATTATCAATCCAATGTGCAGGTGCAATTTCTTCTCGCTGAGATTGAAACTGCCAGTCGGTATTTTGTGGTGTTGGAGATTGTGGATT
>CAYZBC010000192.1:0-9776 GCA_964476535.1 uncultured Maribellus sp. | reverse complement strand
GAGCTTCGTAACTATTGGAAAATTGAAAAAATGTTTCCTCCAGATTTTTTAAATTTTCGAGTGCTTCCAAGGGCGAAACGGTTTTCCCGGCCAGCTCGTCGGGATGTATTCCAGCTACGCAGGCAGCGTTGGCAAAATTTCCTCCTCGTTTGTAAAAACTCATGCCATTTACAATGTTCGTATTTTCGTAGGCCGCAGCTGGAACCACCATTCCTCCGGGGCACATACAAAACGAAAATACCTGATGTTTGCCATCGGCCTGAGAGGTTAAACGGTATTCCGCAGCTTTTACACCTGGCAACTTTTTATGTCCCCATTGTGCCAGGTTAATAATTTCCTGTTGGTGTTCCATTCGGCTGCCAATGGCAAAGTTTTTAGTTCGAAACGAAACTCCACGATTAATTAACATTTTGTAGGTTTCGTTAGCGGAATGACCCGGCGCAATAAACAGTGCATCAGTTGGTATATTCCCTTTCGAAGTAGCTGCTTCCGTGACTTTCGAATTTCGGATAGTAATATTTTCGAGCATGGTTTCGAACAGAATCCGTCCACCAATATTTTCAAACTCAAGACGTAAATTCCGAACTATTTTTCTTAGATTATCTGTTCCCAAATGGGGATGCGCCATGTACATTATTTCTTCAGGTGCACCCGCTTTAACATAACTGGAAAGTATAAAATGTTTCTCTTTTGAAATTCGTTTAGAACGCGAAGTGAGTTTCCCATCCGAAAAAGTACCTGCTCCGCCTTCGCCAAAAGCGTAATTATTTTGTGCATCGAAAATTCCTGTTTGTTCGAAGTTAGTAATGGACTTGCCGCGTTTTTCAACTTTGGAACCACGTTCAATTAAAGAAACGTTAAAACCTGCTTTTTGTAAAACCAGTGCGCAGAAAAAACCTGCGGGGCCGCTTCCCACAACTACAACTTTTCCTGTTCGTTTTTTGTGAGGAATTTCCAACGTTTCAGAAACCAAGGATTCACCATCTTTTATTTCAGACGAATTTACAGCAACTTTTACTAACCAAAAAATGTTCGATTTTTTTCGTGCATCCAAACTTTTATTTTCAATTTGAAAAGAGAATTCTTTTATGCGCAACTCTTTTGCAATATCTTGCTGCAGCTGTTCCGAGGTAAAATCGGTGGGTAGTTTTAAAGTAATTGATTTGTATCCCATTAATGAATATTAGTATTGAACATTTTTTCAACTCCAATTTCTTGTTAAGAAGTAGAAATCACCCAGAATGTTTTAATTCCTTGTCCAATCTATCGTGCAGGAACATTTTTATTAATGATTGATAAGGGACATCCTTTTTTCGTGCAAGCATTTTTATTTCGTCAAGGATGTATTCAGGAAGGCGTAATGAAATGGTTTTTGTTGAAGGTTTGAGTTTTGGAAAAATTACCCTTTCAGCTTTTTCCCATTCAATATATTCCGAAGAATCATTTTTGGACCAAAATTCCCTTTCTTCTTCTTCATTTCTAAATATTGGTATTTCTTTAAGCTCTTTCATTGTATTTTTTCCTTTCTTTTTTATTCATGTCTCTTGCTGATATTACCCTGATTGCATTTTTTCGAATCGTAAAAACAACAAACAACAGCCTTTCTGCATCTGTTCTACCCAGTAAAAACCAACGATTCTCAACTTGTGAATGTTTTTCATCATTAAATAGAATAATTGGTTCGTTAAAAAAAACTTGCTCGCACTCGCCTTGCATTACTTGGTGACGAATCCAGTTCTTTCCTGAATTTCCTTTATCCCACTCAAAACTTTCACAATTATCAAATACCTCTTTCATGTATATTGCAAATATATACAAAATAATGATTTTCTAAAAATTAAATACTGTTGTAACGTATTTTCAAATTAAGCGTCTTACAAAAATATAAACAACAAAGTGCCTTGAAGCTATGAAAGCAAATTTTAAATTTTTGGGAAACAGACAAAAAATAATTTTCACATGAAAAAATCGGGTGTTTGTCGAAAAAATGCGGACAACAAACAGGGAATTCTTCATTTTTAAACTGAAAACAAAGAATAATTGTCAACTCCGCCATGAGTGGGCAGAAAACAAAAAAATAATGATTAGTCTTAACAATGTTCACAAATCGTATGTTACGGGCAGTAACTCGTTGCATGTACTTAAAGGAATCGACCTGGAAATAAAACAAGGAGAATTTGTTTCGATAATGGGTTCGTCGGGTTCCGGAAAATCAACATTACTTAATATCCTCGGTATTTTAGATAGTTACGACCAGGGTTCGTATTATTTAAATGGAACTCTGGTAAAAGACATGTCGGAGAAAAAAGCAGCCAAAATGAGAAACGAGTTGGTAGGTTTTGTTTTTCAGTCTTTTAATTTGATTTCATTTAAAAATGCGATGGAAAATGTAGCACTTCCGTTGTACTACCAGGGAGTGAATCGCAAAAAGAGAAATAAAATAGCACTTGAATATTTAGATAAAATGGGCCTGCTGGATTGGGCAGAACACATGCCCAATGAAATGTCGGGTGGACAAAAACAACGGGTTGCTATTGCACGTTCACTAATTTCGAACCCCAAAATTATTTTTGCCGACGAACCTACCGGAGCACTCGACACCAGTACTTCATACGAAGTAATGGAAATACTGAAAGAAATAAACGCAGAAGGAATTACCGTAATTCTGGTTACACACGAGCATGATATTGCCGCTATGACGCATAAAATCATTCGGTTGAATGACGGTGTTATCGCTGAAGTTATTAAAAATGGTGACCTAAAACATTGGAAACATCAGTACGCGAAAGAACTGGAAACAGCTTGAGAAAGTAATCAGTCGCAGTGTTTAGTCTCAGTAAACAGAAACCAGCTTTCAACATTCAACTTTAAACTTAACCGAGATGTTTGACATCGATAAATGGCAGGAAATACTTGCCACCATCAAAAAAAACAAAATGAGGACTTTCCTCACCGGGTTCAGCGTTGCCTGGGGAATTTTTATGCTCATGATTTTGCTGGGTTCCGGTAACGGACTTAGCAACGGAGTATCGCAAAATTTTATGCGCGACGCGGTAAATGCCATGTGGTTGTGGAGTGGTCGAACTAGCATTCCACACCAGGGAATGAAAGAGGGAAGACAAATTCAATTTACAAACGCCGATTATGAAATACTTAAAGATTTAGAAGGAATTGAAAATACCTCAGGTAGATATTATATTAGTGGAAATACCTTTTCGTACGGGAATGAGTATGGAAGCTATACAGCAATAACCTGTCATCCTGATTTAAAGGAAGTAGAATCGATTGAGATAATTGAAGGACGTTTTGTGAATCAGATAGATATTAATCAGGCTCGAAAATCGGTTGTTTTGGGAAAAGACATTTACGATGCCCTTTTTAAAGAAAAAGAGGCAATTGGTGAATACGTTCGTGTAAATAACATCCCTTTTAAAGTGGTTGGAATTTGTAGGGAAAGTGGCGGAACCCGACACCGAAACGCATATATTCCGGTAACCACGGGGCAGAAAGTTTTTAACGGTTCTAACCGTTTGCACAATTTTGCGTTGACAATTAATGCCGAAACCATTGAAGAAAGTCAGGCTATTGAAACCCGGGCCCGTGAAACATTGGCAAGAAAACATAAATTCAACTCAACTGATGAGTCGGCACTTGGTTCGTACAATAAATTGGAAGATGTGATTCAAACGATGAAAATTTTCCAGGCCATAAATATTTTTATCTGGATTATTGGCATCGGAACCTTAATTGCCGGGGTTGTAGGGGTGAGTAATATTATGCTTATTATCGTTAAAGAACGTACCAAAGAAATTGGTATCCGTAAAGCAATTGGTGCCAGTCCGTCCTCTGTAATCGGCTTAGTTTTACTCGAATCAGTTTTAATTACCACAATTGCCGGATATATTGGATTGGTTCTGGGAGCAGGATTAATGGAAGGAATCAACTTTATTGTGGAACAACAATATGCGGCTTCGGCAGCTACCAATGGCGGAAATGGAGAAACACTTTTCCGCAATCCAACAGTTGATTTAAATGTGGCAATGCTTGCAACATTGTTATTGATTTTTGCAGGAGCAGTTGCAGGTTATATTCCTGCAAAACGGGCGGCGCGGATTAAGCCGATTGAAGCTTTGAGAGATGAATAGAGAGGCCTCCCCTAACCCCTCCAAAGGGGGATTAAGAATGGGGAATAGAATGAATACTTTGAACTTGAAACATAAAACTCGAAACTAAAATGTTCGATTTAGACCTTTGGAAAGAAATAATAAGTGCCCTTAAGAAAAATCGCATGCGCAGTTTTATGACCGCATTTGGAGTTTTCTGGGGGATATTTATGCTTATAATTATGTCGGGGGCTGGCCGCGCCCTGGAAAATGGAGTAATGGATGGAATAAAAGCTTTTGCTTCTAATTCTGCATTTTTCTGGACGGAACCAACCAGCAAACCATACAAAGGATTTCAGCGCGGAAGACGATGGAACTATAAAAACACCGACATTGAATACATCCGGGCTCACATTAGTGATGTTGAATATTTGTCGCCACGTTTGTTTGGTTCAAATACAAGAAGCGGCGACAACACTATCCGAGGTAAAAAAACCGGGGCTTTTAACGTTTATGGCGATTATCCCGATTTTTATAAAATAGACCCATGGACGCCAATTAAAGGAAGATTGATAAACGAGATAGATATTTTGCAAAACCGCAAAGTATGTATAATTGCTGAACGGGTGGTTGAAGTAATGTTTGAAGAGGACGAAGACCCAATTGGAGAATACATTAAAATTAGCGGTGTTTATTTTCAGGTAGTAGGTGTAGTTCATGCTGAAACCCGTGTGAATTTTAATGGAGCAAGAAAGGAAGAAACCATTATGATTCCTTTTACAACCATGCAAAAAACTTATAATCATGGCGATGAAGTTCATTTTTTCTCCGTAACCTCAGTTCCTGGTGTGCCGGTGAGTAAAGTGGAGAATAGATTAAAGGAATTGCTTAAAGAACGTCACCACATTGCACCCGACGATTTGCAGGCGGTTGGCTCATTCAACATTGAGGTAGAATGGGTAAAATACACCGGGCTGTTTAATGGAATACAAATGCTGACTTGGATTGTTGGAATAGGAACATTGCTTGCAGGTGTTATAGGAGTGAGTAACATAATGCTTGTAATTATTAAAGAACGCACTCAGGAAATTGGAATCCAACGGGCGATTGGTGCGACCCCCGGGAATGTAATCAAACACATCGTTGCCGAGAGTGTTTTCCTCACGGTAATGGCAGGTTATATTGGGTTGGCTCTGGGAGTTGGATTACTTGAATTACTCAACATGGTTTTGGAATCGGGTGCTCAAGATGAATTATTTTTCCGCAATCCGGAAATTAGTTTTACAATGGCTGTTGCTGCTTTAGTTGTGCTTGTTATTTCGGGAATTGTAGCTGGATTAATCCCTGCAAAAAGAGCAGTAAGTATTAAACCAATTGATGCCATTCGCGATGAATAAATTTAAGTATGTGATTATTGATAAATTATTTAAAAAAAAATAGAAAACAATTATTAAGAAGCCCAAAGCTCAAAGCAACAAAAAACAAAAAGTAATGAAAAAAGTATTAAGAATTTTAGGAATTGTAGTGCTGATTGGAGCATTTGGAGGAACCATGTTTTTCCTGTATAACAAATCGAAAAAAAAGGACGATGTATTTGAAACAAAAAATCCTTTTGTTAGCAATGTAATTATGAAAACTGTGGCAACGGGTTCGGTGGTGCCGCGCTACGAGATTGAAATTAAACCACAGGTTTCGGGAATTATTGATGAGTTGTTTGTTGAAGCCGGCGACCGCATTACAAAGGGACAAGTGGTTGCCCGTATTAAAATAATCCCCGACATGGTTACCTTGAATTCGGCAGAAACCCGTGTAAACCGTGCAAAAATAAACCATGAAGATGCCCAGATTGATTACGAACGTCAACAAAAACTTTTCGATAAAAATGTAGTTTCTTACGAAGAGTTTAAAAATGCAAAAGTTAGCTACGATTCAGCAAAAGAAGAATTAACCGCTTCCGAAAATAATTTGGAATTAATTAAAAACGGTGTAACAAAAAAGGCTAAAAGTGCTACTAATACACTGGTCCTTTCAACCATCGATGGAATGGTGCTGGATGTTCCGGTAGAAGAAGGCAACTCGGTAATTCAGGCAAACACCTTTAACGACGGTACAACCATTGCTTCAGTGGCCGACATGAAGGACATTATTTTTGAAGGGAAGGTAGATGAGACTGAAGTCGGTAAAATTAAAGAAGGAATGCCAATTGAACTCGAAATTGGAGCGATTGAAAAAGAAAAGTTTAAAGCTATTTTGGAATATATTTCGCCAAAAGGTGTGGAAGAAAATGGGGCAATTCAGTTTGAAATAAAGGCAAACGTTCAGTTAAAAGAAGGACAATTTATCCGGGCAGGTTATAGTGCAAATGCCAACATTGTTTTGGAGAAGAAAGACAGTGTAATGGTGATACCTGAAGGATTGCTGAAATTTGAAAATGACTCGTCGTATGTGGAAATTGAAATGGGTGAAGAACAGCAATTTGAAAAACGTTTTGTGCAAACCGGATTGTCCGACGGTATAAATATTGAAATTACCGAAGGATTAAAAATTGATGATAAAGTGAAAGGTGAAAAAATCGATCCGAAAAAATTAAAAGAAGATGAAGCCAATAAAGGATAATGTTAGGTGGTTCACTTTGGTTTATATAGTTTTAGCTTGAAATAAAAAACAGATAAAAATGAAGAATCTTTTAGCTCTATTTTTGGGATTATTACTTTTAAGTGCTGGATTTACAAGTACATCGCAGGAAAACTGGTCATTACAAAAATGTATCGATTATGCACTTGAAAATAATATTCAAATAAAACAACAGGCATTAAATACCGATTACAGTCAAAATCAGGTAGATCAGGCAAAATCCGATCGTTTACCTAATTTAAATGCCGGGATATCAAATAATTTCAACTTTGGTCGTTCCATAACTTACGATAATACTTATAAAAATGTAAATTCATCTCAGTACAACGGTTACCTTTCAACCGATATAACTTTGTGGAACGGCTCAATACTTCAAAATACAATTAAACAGCGTGCACTCGATTTGCAGGCAACAATTCAAGATTTTCAAAAGGCAAAAGACGATATAATGTTGAGCATCGCTGCTTCTTATCTTGAAATACTTTTTGCTGAAGAATTGGAACTGGTTTCGCAGGCTCAAATTGAAGTTACCCAGCAACAAATAAACCGTACCCAACAATTGGTTGATGCCGGAAGTTTAGCGCGCGGAGCAATTCTCGAAATTGAAGCTCAACTTGCGCGGGAAGAACTTCAGTTGGTAAACGATCAAAACCGTGTACAGTTGGCTTACCTTAATATGTACCAGTTTTTGGAACTTCCCATCGCCGAAAGTTTTAAAATTGAAAAACCCAAATTTCCGGAAATCAGGGCAAATGTTACCATGTCAAATTCCTTCGACGTATTTAAAAATGCAGTAAATGTGCGCCCTGAAATCAAAGCCGCTCAGCTAAGAGTTGAAAGTTCCAGGCGACAACTTGAAATTGCAAAAGGATATCGTTATCCAAGTCTGAGTTTTGGTGCAAATTACTACAACCTTTACAACAACAAATACACTGACTTTACAGGTGAATCGATAACATTTGCCGACCAATTAAAAAACAACAAACGATATGGAATGGGGTTTACCTTGAACATTCCAATCTTTAACCGCTACCAGGTGAAAAACGGAATCTCAAATGCTACCCTGCAAATTACCGATTTCGAGTACCGCTTACAAAGTGCCAGAAATGTATTGAGAAAAGATATTGAACAAGCTTATACAAATGCGCTTGCTTCATTAAATCGATATATCTCGAGCGAAAAGGCAGTAAGTTCGATGCAGGAAGCTTTCCGTTACACCGAAGAGAAATATAATGTTGGAATGATTAATTCAGTTGAATACAACCAAAGTAAAAACAATTTAACCATGGCTCAATCCGAACTGATACAGTCGAGATATGAATATATTTTCCGTACAAAAATTCTCGATTTTTACAACGGAATACCGATTGAATTATAATATTTTTTAGATGACCGGGGAAGTGAACAGCCTCGGTATCATCATGCTTGAACATTGTTTTTTGTGCCCGTACAATTTGTGCGGGCTTTTTTGTTAAATTATTTTTATGTAATATTAAACTCGATTTTAATTAACTGCACTTATAAACCTAGCTAAAATTAAGTTGGAAGAAAAATTCCTGATACAAGGACTTCAAACAAAAAATAAAATTGTTTTCGATTTTGTTTTTCACTACTACTATTCGGGATTGTGTGCTTACGCCGAGAAGATTGTAGGCGATTCAAATGTTTCTGAGGATATTGTTCAGGATTTGTTTTTTACCCTGTGGATAAAATTCAATCAAATACACATTTCCTCTTCCCTGAAAAGCTACCTTTTTACTTCTGTGAAAAATCGATCTCTGGATTATTTAAAAAAGGAGAAAACAAAAACACAAAGTGTAAACTCCATTGCCCATTTGCAGACTCACGATGAAAATCTTTCTACTTTTTGGTTCGCAGAATCAGAACTGGAAACCTTAGTCGAAAAAAGCCTGGCTAAATTACCGTCCCGCTGCCGCGAAATTTTTAAACTTAGCCGTTTCGAAGGATTCAAAAATCAGGATATTGCTGAAAAGTTGGGTATTACAAAACGAACCGTTGAACTGCAAATAAGTAATGCACTAAAAATTCTGCGTAAAGATTTAAGTCCTTATTTGCCTTTGATCCTGATTTCTTTAATCCTGAAATAAAAATTTTAGTGAGATGATTCCAACAAGGAAATTGTTACATGCAGGTGCATTATTGTCTTGAGCAAGTTTCATCTATTCAAATAAAAACAAATAACTATGCGAATTAAGGATTGAGTTTTAGGCTGAAAGCCTTTCTTAATTTAGCCCAAGGTATCGCCTTGGGTGAACATGTAAAGTCTAACATATCGCCCTGTAAGGGCAAGTTAAGGTGTTTTTAAAATGATATCTTAATTGATTGTATGTTTTAAGCTGTCCTTTCAGGACGAAAATTCCTGAATATTCAGTCCCAAGGTGTTCCCTTGGGCTGAAATAATCTGCACTTTCAGTGCGGATGAGAAGAATATTTTAACCTTTGATTCGCATTAATTGTAATCAGATTGAGTTTCGCGTAATTTAAAAAGCAAGGGACTTTTCTCATTAAAACAGAATAATTATAATCCGGGTTTATTTAATGATACAATTCTTAAAAACCTTATATTTAGGTTTTAAACCTCGTAGAATTTATAATTTCGAAGGAAATATAAGGTGCAGCGCACCCAAATATTTGTAGCAAAACAGAAATATTGAAAAGCTAAAGGTGCAGCGCACCGAAATACATTATCAATAAATTGCGGGTCGTATTGGTTTCAGTAGAATTTAAAGAGATATTTCGGTGCTCCTGCCCGACTTCGTCATTCAGGCGGGCTGCACCTCTTTTCCATTTCGATGTGTGTTGCTACAAATATTTCGCAGCTCAGCTGCTAATTTTGATTTCCCTATGGATTTAAGCAGTATGTAGCTTTCAACAGGCTTTCAGGGCTAAACTAAATTGTAGATTATCCTCAAGTTTTTAACTCGATTATAAATTTTTTTCAAAAACTTATATGTGTTTGTTACGTGTTAATCGTCTTTATAATATACAAGCGAATAAGTATTGTGTTTATCAAGATAT
>CAYZBC010000191.1:0-9867 GCA_964476535.1 uncultured Maribellus sp. | reverse complement strand
TTTTGGATCCCGAGGCAAGCCTCGAGGTATTAAACCTTAATGAGAATAAAAAAACCAGACTGCAATCGTATACAATGTTCAGAATCTAATTAAAAAAGCTTCCTAAATCCAATTACATCTTTTACTTCCTGCAAAGTTTTAGACGCCGATTCACGCGCTTTTTCAGCTCCCATTTTTGCTACTTTTGCCAGATATGCATCGTCTTCTAAAATCTCAATTATCCGATCGCGAATAGGTGAAGTGTAAGTAATAATATCTTCAGCCAGCTGTTTCTTCAAATCGCCATAACGAATTTCACAATTGTTATACAATCCCTCGAAATGTGAAACCGTGTCGGGCGTTGATACAATTTTAATTAATGTGAAAAGATTTTGAATGGCCTCTGGTTTTTGCTGGTTCATTTCCGTTGGGCCAGAGTCGGAAACTGCGCGCATCACTTTTTTACGGATAGATTTAGGATCTTCATACAAATTAATCGCATTTCCTTCCGATTTTCCCATTTTCCCACTACCATCGAGTCCGGGAACTTTAATCATATCTCCACCACCAAAAGTATAAGGTTGAGGAATTGGAAATACTTCTTTATTGTACATCCGGTTAAACCGCTTGGCAAATTTGCGTGCCATTTCCAGATTTTGTTCCTGATCTTTTCCAACCGGCACAAAATTCGCTTTATGAATAAGAATATCCGACGCCATTAAAACCGGGTAGGTCAACAATCCTGCATTTACGTTATCAGGGTTTTGGCGCGCTTTGTCCTTAAAAGAAGTAGTCCGTTCCAATTCACCTAAATAGGCATTCATATTCAGTAGTGCATATAATTCAGATATTTCCGGAACATCACTTTGAATAAAAATGGTGGCTTTCTCAGGATCAATTCCACAAGCCAAATATTCTGCAAGAACTTGTTTTACGCCTGATTGTAAATTTTCGGGAGTGGGATGCGTAGTTAATGAATGTATGTCGGCAATAAAAAAGAAGCAGTTATAATCATCCTGCATCCTAATAAAATTCTGCACTGCACCAAAATAATTTCCCAGGTGTAAATACCCGGTTGGTCGAATCCCACTTAAAACTGTTGGCTTGTTCATATTTAACTTTCTATTTTAAATCGCTGCAAAAATAGCTATTCAAGTTGAAAGGCAAAACACAAATGGGTTTTGTACAAAAAAAATTTAATTCTGGAGTAGTATTGGGTTCAAATAAAAAAAAATCGATGAAATTATTATTGTTGATATAAGTCTAAAAAGAACATAAAGAGATCTTTTTTTAGATGATTAATTATTTTTAAACAAATATTTAAATCCCACTGAAAGAGTATTTACCAGTTCAAAATCATCGGTTACCATCACCATTGCATTATATTCTCCAGTAAAATACAAATTTGGCACAGTATTAAAAGGGTTGATTTGAATACCAACGGGAACATTAATACTTGCCCAGCTAACCTCCGATGAAAGTAAGGGGAGTCCAACGCCCAGCCCGGTGTATAAACCGGCTTTTTCTTCATCAATCAATTTAAAACAATAATATGCCTGGGTAATTCCCCGCTCGGCATAACTCCATGGAGAATGAATGTACGAAGTTGTATTAACCCTGAATTCCCACCAGTGTTTTTGTGCCGGACTGGTTGAAATCCCCAATGTATTCCCATCGTAATAATAATTAACCGAAAGCTGCGCTTTTAACGAAAAGGTAAAAGCAACTAAGAATAGAAACAGAACTAATTTTTTCATTATTTATTGATTTGAAATGAATATCCCTTCCTCTGTACAAAACCAAATGTTGTTTTGATTATCAACTTTTACACTTTTGATAAAAACCTCCGGAATTTGACCTTCTTCGGAACGATGCCATTCATTACCATCAAAAACAGAATAGCTGAAATAATCGCTTCCACTATTAATTACCCAAATATAATCGCGTTTATCCAAAAAAAATCTCGGTAAAAATTTCAGATCAAACGGAGTTTCCAAAACCTTCCATTTATCTCCCTGGGAATAAAGAATTTCGTTGGTATAACAACCAAAACAGGATGAAAGTGAATGATCGGTACTTACATAAACTTTTGAATCAGAAGCGACATCAAGCGATATTAGCCAATAAAACGCAGCATCGTCCCCCAGTTGTTCCCAATTTCCGTTATTACTGACTGTAAAAACCGCTGTATTTCCAACTGTTCCCTGGCTGTGGAAATAAATGTTATTGTCCTTATCGATTTTAAGATTTTGAATTACATGCTGGTTTAAAATAGAATTTTCAGGAGAAAAAAGTTTAAACCTCCTTCCATCATAATTCATCAATCCACCCAAGTCATGAGCAGCACTGCAAAACCAAACTTTTCCGTTGGGTGCAACTTCAACACTGTGTGTATAATTTCTCGGAAGACCTGAATTTTCTTCCGTATAAAATTTGAAATGTCCACCTGAAAACCGGGCTAAACCTTCGCGTGTTCCTAACCAAACATCCCGATTGGGAGCAACTGCCAAATCTATAATTTCCGCTCCTGCATCGTATGTTTTTGTTTTACCATTATCATAAAAAATCAACTCATTGCCCGATACAATCCAGGCATTTCCATCTACATCAAAATCTACACACGTAATATCTTTGTCGTTTAATATCCATTCCGAAACATCAAAATTAATTTCTGTGGAAAAGTTTTTATCTGGTGTAAGTTCCTCTTTTTCACATGAAGAGAGAACCAATAAAACTATCAATATTGAAATTGGTTTTTTCATTTATTATTGGTTTAAAATAAATATCCCTTCCTCTGTACAAAACCAAATGTTGTTTTGCTTATCAACTTTCACACTTTTTATAAAAACCTCGGAAATTTGACCTTCTTTGGAACGGTGCCATTCATTACCATCAAAAACAAAATAACCGGAATAATCACCCTGGACACTTCCCTTAACCCAAATATAATCGCGTTTATCAATAAACATTCGGTTAAAAAAATCAATATCAAAATCACGTTCAAATACTTTCCATTTCCCTTCCCGATAAATAACAACTTCATTTTCATAACAACTCCAACACGATGAAAGGGAATGATCGGTAACTACAACAGGCTCCGATTTTGAAGTTAAATCCAGGGCAGCAATCCAATAAAAAACTACTTCTCCTCCTAATTTTGACCATTTATTTTTACCATCTGTTTTAAATACTTTTGCTTCTGTTACCGTACCGCCAGAAAAAAAATAAACTTCTCCCTTTGCATTAATTTTCAAACCTAAAATCAAATTATGATTAATAATAGAATTGTCGGGAGTGAAAAGTTCAAAGTCGCCATCGTAATGCATCAATCCTCCCAGTTGGTGTGCCGAACTGCTGAACCAAACCGAACCATCGGGAGATGTTTCTACATCGAAAATTAAATCGCGGGGAAGCCCTGAGTTTTCAGAATTATAAAAAGTGAATTCTCCATTTGAGAAACTCGCCAATCCTTTATCTTTTGTTCCCAACCACACTCTACCATCGGTTGCAACAGAAATATCTAAAATAAGCGAGCCGACATCGTACGTTTTTATCTTACTAATATTATAAAAAATCAATTCATTACCCGACGCAATCCACACATTTTCATCTTTATCAAAATCGACACAGGTAATATTCCTGCCCTTTAAAATCCATTCCGAAACATCAAAGTTTATTTTAGGTGAAATATCTACCAGGTTTTCTTTACTACAGGAAAATAAAAATAACAAAACAACCAAAATAGAAATTCGGTAATTCATCGTGATTTTTCTATTAAAGATAGAAATTAAACCCATAAGGTTGCGTTAGCGTAAAAACAATTTGAATTTATGTTCTTTAAAGTCTATTTATAAACTTCTATTCGAACACTTTCTCCCCGCTACTCCAAACACTTAATATTTTAGTTTCCAAAACTTCTTTTGGCGAAGCGGTCATTAAATCCGTATCAAGAATAACAAAGTCGGCCCACATTCCGGTTTCCAAACTACCTTTATCGTTTTCTTCGAACGATGCTTTTGCCGCCCAGGTAGTCATTGAACGCAATGTTTGCTCACGTGAGAGTCCTTCATCCATTCTCCAGCCACCAGCAGGCCAACCTTTTTGGTCGGTGCGAAAAACTGAAGAATAGAAAGTAAAAAGCGGCTCAATATTTTCTACCGGAAAATCGGTTCCGTTGGGTATCCAACCCAATTGGTTCAACAATGTTTGGTACGAATAAGCTCCTTTAATCCGCTCCTCTCCCACCCGATCTTCAGCCCAGTACATGTCTGAAGTACAATGTGTTGCCTGAACAGACGGAACAATTGAAAATTTAGCAAACTTATAAAAATCATCGGGGTGAATTATTTGTGAATGTTCAATACGCCAACAACGATCGTTTTTTCCCTTTAAGAATTTTCCATATGTATTTAGCATCAATCGGTTGGCACTATCACCAATGCAATGAGTTGCTACTGCGTAATTATTATCGAAAGCCAATTGGCAAATTTCGTCGTAATACTTTTGGTCAGCAATTTGTAAACCGCTATTACCCGAATCATCAGAATAATCATCCAGCATCAACGCTCCGCGCGAACCCAATGCACCATCGGCAAACAGCTTTATTGTATTCACAACTAATCGATCGGTTTTATATTTTCCTTTTTTTACAAAATGATTAATGTTTTCTTCCGATGGACTCAACATGGCATTAATACGTATTTTTAATGCTCCTTCTTTTTGCATTTCGTCCATCAACAAAACTGTTTCATTGTTTAATCCAGCATCGGTTACTGAAGTCAGACCAACTGCAAAACAATTTTTCTGAGCTGCCAGCAATCCTTTTTTCTGTTGTTCGGTGGTCAATTCGGGTATAAATTCACCTATCAATCCCATGGCATTGTCGATTAAAACACCTGTAGGAATTCCATTTTCAAAAATAATTTCCCCTCCTTTAACTTTTGATTTTGAATTAATCCCTGCAATTTTCATCGCCTTTGAATTGCACCAGCCTGCATGTCCGTCAACGCGAACCAAATAAACAGGAACATCGGGAAACAGTTTATCTAAATCACTTTTGTTGGGAAACTCTTTCACTATCCAATCGTTTTGATCCCAGCTTCTACCTAAAATCCATTCGCCACCAAATTTATCGTAATGTTTTTTTATAATTTCATAAATTTCTTCCAGGCTATTTGTTCCACGTAAATCTGCATACTGCATTAAATTTACACCATAACCGTTAAAATGACAATGTGCATCATTAAATCCAGGATAGACAAAATTGCCCTGAATATCAACATTATTTTCAGATGAATATTTTTTGAGAATTACCTCCGATGTGCCAGTTTCAATAATTTTGCCATCAATCACAGCAAAACTTTCAACTTTCGTAAAATCGTCGTCAACAGTATAAATGATTGCGTTTGTAACAATTAAATCGACTACTATTTTTTGTTTACACGAATTCATAACAAATAGAAATAACAATGAAAAAAGTACAGCAGAAATACGTTTCATTTTAAATGTTTTTTTGATGCAAACAAATGTAGTTTTTCTTCTATTCCAAAAAAATAATTTCAATGAATCTGGCATTGAAATTAGTTAATAACCACTGTTTTGGCATTCATAAATTCCTTGATTCCTTGAGAAGAAAGTTCGCGTCCGTATCCGCTTTCTTTAATTCCACCAAATGGCAATCGGGGATCCGACTTTACAAAGTCATTTATAAAACAGCAACCAGCTTCCAAATGAATTTCTGCAATGTTTTCGCCCTTTTTCAAATCGTTTGTAAATATTGCCGCGCCCAATCCAAATTCTGTATCGTTAGCCACTTTAATTGCTTCCTTTTCATCATTAACCCGAATTACAGAAGCCACCGGACCAAACAATTCTTCATCGTAAGCAGGCATTCCCGGTTTTATATTTTCTAAAATAGTAGGAGGATAAAACGCACCTTTTCGCAAAGGTATTTCACCGCCTAAAATTACTTCAGCTCCCTTTTCAATTGAATCTAAAACCTGTTGATGCAATTCATCTCGCAAATCGATTCTTGCCATTGGTCCCATTGTGGTTTCTTCATCAAATGGATCGCCAAACTGAGCACTGTTCATTTCGTGTATAAAATATTCCAGAAATTCCGGATAAACATCGTCAACCACAATAAAACGTTTTGCTGCAATACAACTTTGTCCGGCATTTAAAAGACGCGAAGCTGCACATTTAACTACAGCATTTTTCAAATCGGCATCCTTTAATATAAGGTACGGATCGCTCCCTCCCAATTCTAAAACACACTTTTTTAGCACGCTCCCGGCAATCGATGCTACACTTTGCCCGGCATGAGTGCTTCCGGTTAAACTTACCGCTTTTACCGCATGATGTTTAATCACACTTTCAACCTGACTGCTACCAATTAGCAAAGTACGAAATACATTTTCGGGGAATCCCACCTCGCGAAACAGATCTTCAATTGCCAAAGCACAACCGGGAACATTGCTTGCATGTTTTAACACCGCAGTATTTCCGGCCATTAAATTTGGAGCAGCAAAGCGAAAAACTTGCCAAAATGGAAAATTCCAGGGCATAACCGCTAAAATTGTTCCAATAGGTTGATAAGTTACAAACGAGCGAAATGCCTCGGTGGGAATGGTTTCGTTTTCTAAAAACAGTTCTGCATTTTGGGCATAATAATCGCAAACCCAGGCACATTTTTCAATCTCTGCAATTCCCTCGTTTTTTTACTTTGCCCATTTCTAAAGCCATGAGTTTAGCAAGTTCCTCTTTTTTACTTTTTAAAAGACTGGAAAGATTTTGCATCAACTGGCCGCGGTGCATAAAAGATGTACTTCGCCAATGACGCCAGGTTTTATCAACAGCGTTGATAATTTTTTCTACTCCTTTTTCTGAATGGTCTTCATAAATTTGAACCGTTTTCCCAGTGGTAGAATTTATAGATTTCATGATCTTACTATTATTTGTTTTGAACTATCTGAAACTCGCAGAATAATCGATTCTCTAATTGTAACGATTATTTCATGGTCATTTCATCTTGATTCGAGTAAATTAATCTGAAATCTAAGGTACAAAAATTATCTCATTGGAATTTCAATAGCAAGAAGTTTTGAGTTTTTAGAAAACTTTATTTCAATGGGGTCATAAAAACCCCAACAACCAACTGCATCACGATTTTGAAGATTGTATTCATTTATTTCTACTTCGCCTTCAATCAACATAAAATAGACACCATTTCCCTGTTTATTTAGCTGGTAATTTGCGGTTTGCAAATCTTTGGTATCCAGAATCGAAATAAAAGCATCCTGGTGAATCCAAAGCGAATCGTTTTTTCCTTTTGGCGAAACCAACAATTGCCAATTATTCAATCGCGCTTCAACAGAAAAGGCTTTTTGTTCGTAACGTGCTTTGTGTCCTTTTTTATCGGCAAAAATCCAAATTTGAAAAAGTTTTAAAACTTCGGTTTCAGAAGCATTAAATTCTGAATGCCAAATTCCTGAACCTGCCGACATCACTTGCACTTCGCCCGCTGAAATTATATCTTCATTTCCCATATTATCGGTGTGACGAACCGACCCGAAAAGCGGAATGGTGATAATTTCCATGTCTTGATGCGGATGCAAATCGAATCCTTTGGATGGGGCAATTTCATCGTCGTTTAAAACCCGAAGTTTACCAAAATGAATTTTTTCGCTGTCGTAATAGTTGGCAAAACTAAACGAATGCCTTGCTTTTAGCCAACCGTGATCGGCCATACCGCGTTGCGAAGCTTTATGTAATTCACTTTCCATGGTTCCTATGAATACAACAAAACCATTAATTTGTTCAAAAAAAAAGCAATCTGCCATTTGACAAATTGCTTTTTTTAATTCCTGAATGCGAATATTTTATTCGACAATTTGTATTTCCGATTTTATCTCCATTGCCTGACGATAAATCGCACTCACTCCACAATACGTTGTTTCTGAAAGGTTCACAGCCTTTTCTAATTTATCAATAGGCAAATCTTTCCCTTTAAACTGGTAAATTACCTTCATTTTATTGTAATATTTGGGATGTTCGTCGGTTAACTCTCCTTCAACTATTACATTAAATGCTTCAGGAACTATTTTCATTTTTTTTAAAATCATAATCACATCAATGCCCGTACATCCAGCAAGTGCTGTTAACAAAAGTTTTTTGGGCCTCGGCCCCAAATCACTTCCTCCAATTTCCTTCGATGCATCAATTACAATTTTGTGCCCATCCATATCACCTTCAAAAGCAATATTGTCTGTCCACGACATATCAACTACATTTTTCATCTCAATATAATTTTTAATTTCAATAGTATTTCTCTCATTCGATCACTTATTTTAATGGTATTCAAAAGCTTGTTCTATTTTATCATTTTTTGACCATTTAAAAAGCCTTCATTACAAATGCCGGTCTAAAATAGAGTCAAACAATGTTTTCCAAACAAAATAAACATTTTTAACACCATGTTCGTTTCATAATTTCCTAGTTTTAAAATGTTTTCATTTAATTTGCAATGTAAATATACAATAACAGACTATCTATATCATTTGTTCTGCCGGTATGTTGCGAAATTGTATATTTTGGTTTTTAAAATTATATTTAGTTTAAATATTTAAGGTATTGAAATGAGAAGTGCAATTAAAAGACCTACCGACGAAGAAACTAATTTAAATA
Organism: uncultured Maribellus sp.; assembly: GCA_964476535.1. GTDB lineage: Bacteria > Bacteroidota > Bacteroidia > Bacteroidales > Prolixibacteraceae > Draconibacterium. The sequence goes on along the minus strand of CAYZBC010000191.1, from coordinate 1,203 downwards.
GTTTTCGGCTTTTTAAAAAGTTAAACGAAGGAGAATTTAGTCGATTGAATTTCGACAAAACTTGTTCATTATACAAAAAAGGAACGATAATCTATCGCGAAGGAAGCAGGCTAACCGGATTTTTTTGTGTAACCAAGGGTATTTTAAAAATTTATAAAACAGGAATTGACGGAAAAGAGCAAATTATCCGATTCGCAAAAAAAGGAGAAATAATTGCATACCGTTCTCTACTTAGTCAGGAATCGGCATGTACTGCTGCAAAAGTTATCGATGAAGCCGTTTTGTGTCATATTCCTTATCAAACATTGCTTTTTTTAATTCAAAGCAACTGGCAATTCTCGCACCACATGTTACAAATTGTTTGCGGAGAATTGCGCGTAGCAAACGATTATATTACCGACATTGCACAAAAAACTGTTCGCGAAAGATTAGCAGAAGTTTTACTTCTTTTAAAAGAGAACTTTGATTTGGATAACCAGAATACGCTGCAAATTTCGCTAACACGCGAGGAATTGGCAAATATGGTTGGAACGGCAACCGAGTCGGTTATTCGTTTACTTTCGGAATTTAAACAAGATAAATTAATTGAATTGCAGGGAAGAAAAATTAAGTTTCTTGATATTCCAACTTTACAAAGGGTAGCTAATATTTGAATTCATTTTATTCTTTTGAGATCGAAACAATGTCTGTTTTTAAATCTTGCTGTTTTGGGTGTGAATCCAAATACCATTTTTATGATAATAAATACTTCGGTCGTAATAATAGTTTTATAATTAATTTTGGAAAGATTCAACACAATTATTAATATTCTCAAAGTAGAAATGTTGAGTATATCTTCAGAGAATATCGTTTAATGAGTTATTGAATAAAGAAAAAAATTGAATCAAACAAAAAAACAAATTAATTTTTCATGCAAAAACGACACAAAAACAAACAACAATATTTTGATGAACAAGCTCGAACAACTGAAAAATTTATAGTTCCGTATTTATCTGATTTAACAACAATTGATTCAAATACCACCGTTCTGGAAATTGGTTGTGCCGAGGCAGGAAATATAAAACCATTTGTTGATTTGGGATGTAAGGTTACCGGAATTGATATCGCCTGTGGTAGAATAGAATTAGCAAAAGCGTTTTACAAAAAGCATAAAAACAGGAAAAATTTAGAATTAATTTGCGAAGATATCTACAATGTTGATCC
>CAYZBC010000190.1:0-9900 GCA_964476535.1 uncultured Maribellus sp. | reverse complement strand
AATGGAAAAAATATTGTTTAATTCAGATGTTGCATTTATGTCTTGAATTCAGCCTGCCATATTGTTTATTTGTTTGTTAAACGGATGTAATGATGATTTTATGGAAAGGTTTCCTCCAGATAAACTCAACGACAATAACTTCTGGTCTTCCGAGAACGATCTGGCGTTGTATTGTAACCGTTTATATCCGGAATATATAATGTCGGAATACAGTGGAAGAAATAGTCCTATTTATACAGAAAATATTTATTCAGATTACGTTGTCACAAATCCTTTTCGATATATTACTGCAGGGATTCATACAATTCCTACTGATGCAGGGAATGGAGGATGGAACTGGGTTAATATAAGGAGGATTAATTATTTTTTGGCAAGATATGAGAAAACCCCAATTGCCCCGGAAATAAGGAATGTATATGCAGGCGAAATTTTGTTCTTTAAGGCGTGGGATTATTTTGACAAGATAAAACGATTTGGCGAGGTACCATGGCTTTCAACAGATTTGGAAACGAATTCCGAAGAGCTTTTGGCACCCAGGACCAAACGTGATGTTTTGATGGATTCTGTTTTGATGACAATTGACAAAGCAATTATGTATTTGCCTGAAAAAGGGAAGGAAAAGACTGACCGTATTAATAAGGATATGGCTCTACACCTTAAAGCCAGAATTTGCCTACATGAAGGTACATTTAGAAAGTATCATACTGATCTCGGATTGGATGAAAAAAAATTCCTTGAAAATGCAGCAGATGCTGCAAACCAACTTATTCAGGGTGGTAATTATGGAATATATAATACGGGTAATAAAAAAGAGGATTATCACAATGTTTTTATTGAAATGGGACAATTCACTGGAGCAAAAGCCCGTGAAGTTATCCTGCAAAGGAAGTTTATTGATAATGATTTGGGAAACAGCTTTTTGAGGTACTATAACTGGAACAACTATTGGAAAATGGGAATTACAAGGACTTTAGTTGATGCTTATTTATGTGAAGATGGTTTGCCAATTTCCCAGAGTCCTCAATACAAAGGTAATGATAGTATTCAATCAGAATTTATGAACAGGGATCAACGCTTACGTCAAACCATTTGTAGCCCTAACGAGTATATATTTATTCCCGGACAAAATGATTATGGTATTAGTATGCCAAATTTACCAGGGACAACATCTGATTATGGTTTTTGCGAAACAGGGTACTGGCCAATTAAATTTTGGAGTTTTAATCCTGAAGAAAAAACTAAAGGAAGGAGTGGTTTTGGAATTCAAGCTTTTATTGTATTTAGATACGCTGAAACACTTCTTATTTATGCCGAGGCAATGGCTGAATTAGGGAAGTGTGATCAAGGTGTTATAGATAAAACAATAAATGTGTTAAGAGATAGGGTTGGTATGGCTTCGATGGAAATTGCCAGCCTGGTAAATGATAGTAATTCCGATTTTCCTGGTATTTCTGTGCTTTTAAATGAAATTAGAAGAGAACGTACTGTCGAGCTTGCACTGGAATATTCTCGCCGCGATGATGTGGTACGCTGGAAAGCCGGACATTTATTTCGTAAAAAGCCTTTAGGCATGAAATTCTGGCAATACATGTATCCGAGAAAGAATAGTTCAGGAGAATACCGGACACAGATTGGGAAAAATGTTTTTGTTGATTCAAATGGTTTCTTAGACCCTTATCAAAAACAATTGCCGGGGGGTAGGATTTTTGAAGAACCTAAACATTATTATTTCCCGATTCCGATTGAGGATCTTACTCTGAATCCGAATCTGACGCAAAGTATAGGATGGGAATAACACAATTATCCCGATGGTAAAATGTCCATCAGGAAATCTCATTAAACTTAATGAAGGTTGACATCTTGACCTTAGTCAAGAAAATAACTATATGTGTTTGAAAAAACCGTGGATGTTGAATTCAATCATAAGAAGGAAGTTTTAATCTGTAATTGGAACTTCCTTCTTTGAAAATTAAATCGGAGTCTCACTTGTTCTGGGCAATAGTCACTATCTACTGAACGGGCAGGGAAGGAACTTAAGGTTTCTGTTTTCTCCATCTTAATGAAAATTAAGAAATTATATTTACAGTAAGATACCTCGTTTACTTGCCCCATATATCCATTGGACAAGGAGGATCACTTTGTGGCTACGAGGTGTTTCATAATTATTTCTATTACAAATAAATCAAATGAAAAACATAATATCTTATAAACAAATTATTTTACTGGCATTTTTATTCCTCACAATGATCGTTAAAAGCCAAGAAAGTATGTTATGTCAGGGAGCATATTGGACTGAAGAAGAAGGCAACCTGATGATGAAAAAATTTGCTAGTGAATGGAATGATCTGGAATCATGGGAAAAAAGGGCTGGTATTATTAAACAGGGAATTATTGACGGTATGCAACTGAATAAGATGCCTGATATTAAAGGAAATTTTAATGCAACAGTTACCAAAACGCACACTCTTGATGGTTACATTGTAGAAAATATTTATATTGAAAGTTTCCCCGGATTTTATATAACCGGAAATTTATATCGTCCAACTGATGCCAAAGAAAAAAATCCGGCTATACTCTGCCCACATGGGCACTTGGCGGATAAACGTTTAAAAAAAGATGTGCAGTCGAGATGTGCAGTTTTAGCCCGTATGGGTGCTTTTGTTTTTACTTACGATATGGTTGGCTTTGCTGATAGTAAACAAGTTTCACATAAAATGCCAATTGCTTTGTTGCTTCAAACATGGAACAGCAAACGGGTATTGGATTATCTTTTATCGCGACCAGATGTGGATGCTGAAAGAATTGGCATGACAGGTGGTTCAGGAGGTGCTACACAAACATTTATACTTACTGCAATTGACGATAGGATAAAGGTCTCTGTTCCGTGCGTTCAGGTCTCTGCCCACTTTTTTGGAGGTTGTGTTTGTGAAAGTGGAATGCCTATCCATAAAAGCGATCATCACCAGACAAATAATGTCGAGATTGCGGCCCTTTGTGCACCCAGGCCAATGTTGTTAATATCCGATGGTAACGATTGGACTAGAAATACTCCTCGCATAGAATATCCGTATATTCAAAAAGTTTATACTCTATATAATGCAGAACATAAGGTAGAAAACGTGCACCTGCAAGCTGAAAAACATGATTATGGTTATTCAAAACGATGCGCAATGTATAATTTCTTTGCTTACCATCTTAAGCTCAATACAGGCAACGTGTCATGGTTGCCAACTGTACAAGAAGACTTTGTAACTATTTTACCAGCAAATCAACTAAAGGTTTTTACTGAGGAACACCCCAGGCCAGCTGATGCCCTTATGGGTGACGAAGCAGTTATTAAATACCTGAATTTGAAATAAAATATATACTTATAGTAAATGCAGAAATTTAATTTCTGCATTTATGGTTTTTGCATCTCATTTTGTTAGGATTGATGTTCCAAAAAAATTGCGCTGAATTTTTAGTACAGTAAACATAAAGATTATTGGGGTCTAAAATAGAGTGAATTATCTTAACCTGTGTGACATTAATTTTGAATATTTTTTAGTTGAAATCCTGACTGATTTATTAGGTTGAAATCCATGATATAGTCAAGAATTCTTCCTGATAGATTTACTAGCTTATTGGAATAATTAGATTCAGATTCAATTAAAATATTCAGTCTTCTGGTGGTAAAGGTGTCCACAAATATTTTTGTTTTTTACAAGTTAAATTCCTACTTGAATATTAATTTATATATACTATGAAAAATCTAAAAAAAAGTGCCATGATACATTATCATGGTTTTATTAGATTCATTTTTCCCGTGTTTTTGATTCTCTTGATAAGCAACGGGGTCTATGCTCAAAACGAACTTGATGTTATTCAGGGATGGATTCAATACAGTGATGCTCCTAATTCATTATATCATCATATTGCTGGCCAAGCCTTTGATCAGCTGAATAAACGGGCAAACACAATAGCACAATTAAATACATTGTCGGATTGGCAGCAAAGGCAAAAATGGGAACGTAAGACCTTGATGGATATTGTGGGACCATTCCCTGAAAAAACTCCTTTAAATGCAAGGATTATCAGGAAAATTGACAAGGATGAATATAAAGTAGAGCACATAATTTATGAGTCACAACCCGGATTTTATGTTACTTCTTCAATGTTCATCCCAAGGGGACTAAAGAAAGAAAGTAAATTGCCTGTTGTGATTTACTGCAGCGGACATTCCAGTGATGGGTATCATGGAGCATATCAACAAATGATTCTGAACCTGGTGAAAAAGGGCTTCATCGTTTTTGCATTTGATCCTGTAGCTCAGGGGGAGCGTCTGGAGTACTTTAATCCGAATACCAATAAACCTATAGGTGGTGCCCCAGACGCAGGGCATTCTTATCCAGGAGCCCAGACTTTAATCATAGGAAGTTCGCAGGCTCGTTATATGATTTGGGATGGAATTAGGGCGGTTGATTATCTTCTTACCCGGGAAGAAGTGGATCCTGCCAGGATTGGGATAACGGGGCGTTCGGGTGGAGGAACGCAATCTTCTCAAATCGCTGCGCTTGACGAGCGTATATTTGCTGCTGCCCCCGAAAGTTATATTACAAATTATACCAGATTATTTCAGTATCCAGGACCTCAGGATGCTGAACAGAACTTGTTTAATGGAATTGTTCGAGGTATAGATCATGCTGATCTTTTATTGGTTAGAGCCCCAAAACCTACATTGATTATTGCTACAACCGGAGACTATTTCAGTATTCAGGGATTCAGGGAGACCGCGAAGGAAGTGTCGAGAATATATAAAGCTTATGGAAAGGAGGATAACTTTGGTACAGCAGAGGATATTTTACCAAGGCATGGGACTACCAAAAAGAATAGAGAAGCAATGTATGCCTTTTTCCAAAAGTTTTTAGACAATCCAGGGAACTCGAATGATGAAGAAGTTGAGTTTTTAAGTAAAGAAGAAATACAGGTTACTGCAACAGGTCAGGTTTTTACTTCCCTTAAAGGAGAAACTGTTTTTAGTCTGAATCGAAAGGAAACAGAAAAATTGTATAACAAATTACAAGTTTCAAGGAATGATCTTAACAGCCATCTTCCAAAAGTATTAAGTTCAGCTAAAAAACTCTCGGGTTATCAGAACCCATCGAAAATTAATGAACCGGTTTTTACCGGACGTATTCAACGGGAAGGTTATGTGATTGATAAATATTTTGTCAAAGGAGAGGGTGCTTATATTATACCCTACCTTTTAATGATACCTGTTAAGTCAAACAAGAAAGCAATAATCTACTTGCATCCTTCCGGTAAATCAGTAGAAGCTTCAGGTGGGGGAGAAATGGAATGGTTTGTTAGGAATGGCTTTACAGTTTTAGCACCCGACATGATCGGACTGGGCGAAATGGGACCAGGTGATTTTCGTGGAGATTCTTATATAGAGGGTGTCTCCTACAATGTATGGTTTGCGTCCATGCTTATTGGTAGAAGCATTGTTGGAATACAGGCTGGAGATGTAATAAGACTTACCCGGCTGCTTAACAAGGACTATAATATAAATGAAATTTATGGTGTTGCAATTAAGGAAATGTCTCCAATACTATTACATGCAGCATCTTTTGATCCTACAATTACTCGAATAGCACTTGTAGAACCTTATTCTTCATATAGATCCATTGCTATGAATCGTTATTATTCACCCAGATTTGTTCATAGTCTTGTTCCTGGGGCTTTTCCTGCGTATGATCTTCCGGATCTTGCTTCAACCCTCGCTCCACGCAAACTAATGATAGCTGGAATAACCGATGGTAACAATAAAAAATGTAACATAGAAAGTATTCATGAGGATATTGATTTTTTAAAAAAAGTATATCAAAATACTAATGCAGGTGCTCAATTGAAGATTAAACCATTTGATTCACTCGGAAGGCCAGACGAATTATACACAGAGTGGCTAAAATAAAATCTATATAAATAAAAAAATCAAAGGAAATTATAGCTAAGAAAATGACACGTGGCCAATTTATTGGAACATCAGTGGGGCTTACAATTCTTTCTTCAACAAAACTGTATGGAAGCTCACTCGACAGTCTGTTAGAGCCTAATCAGGAGCTATTTCAAATGAATGATAAAATTAAGTCCGCCTACAATGTGGCTTTAAATATTCTTAAACCAACTAAAGCAGAGCTGGAACACGGACTCGAATTACATAAAAACTCGCTTGTATTCGACACTTACGGGTTCCAGCCAACTGCTGCTGTCGACGGATCTGTAATTGCTAATGCCATAAATAGCAACGCTTCACAACTTGAATTACAGGATTTGAGGGAAGATATGATAATGACACGTTATGTTAAAAATGAAAGAGAAAAAATAGAGTTCGAAAATGCCAGGAGGGCTTCAGGGGTAACATGTGTATTTCAGAATGCCGGAGAAGAGGGTAATGCGGTAGAAAGATTACTTAAACGTCTCGCACGTTTTACATATTCTACTGATATAATGATTGACTTTATAAGCAAACCTGTTATGCCGGACGAAATTGTGACAGCTAAAAAAGAGAATAAACGGGTCCCACCTGCCCCTCGTTTGCAACGAGGGGTAAGCTGGTAGTCGTTTTCAATGACAAAATACTCAAATTTGAACCTGTACATCAACATATCCTTTTTCACCGGCATAATCTACTGCCGAGCTAAATAAATATTCGTGGGCATGAGCAACAATCAAGGCACGTAACGGATTTTCATGTATATAATTCACTCGTTGCTCTATCATTGTATCCGTCCTACGAAACAGGTCTTGATAATTCTTTTAAAATATGTATTGGGTCTTTCGGTTTTATTTGTGTCTCTGGTAGTTTCGGGGCATGTTGCCCCTGCTAAGGGTTACAATTTTAAATTCTGAGGTAATAGCTCATGAAGCAGGTTCACCTTATGCTCCGGGATTACTTCGAGTACTTTCTTGAGCCATTCAAAAGGATTTACATTATTCTTTTGTATCCATCAAAATCCTGTAGAAGAAAGTTTGATTTTCAGGGCAGAAGACTATGTATATAGCAGTGCTGCTGATTATGCGGGTGAAAAAGGATTGTTAGATGTTGTTGTTGTTGTAAAATAGTTAAAGATTAATTATTTTTTGTTTACAACAAAAAGGTACCGATTACAAATCGGCACCAGCAAGGGATTCTTTTTGGTAGTTGCGGTTATGTTCCGGAAACTCCCGGACATGTTCCAGCTAACTTTGCCGATCCGGTTGAATCGCGCTCTGCACGGGGCTTTTAGCGATTTTTGCCCCGGGGCACACAATAATCCCCCGGGGGCACGTTCCATGCCCCTGTTTTTGCATGGTCATCCCCAAGGGGCAAAGAGCCATCCCCTATTTTCATGAAGCAATCCCCTTGGGGCACGCTCTTCGCCCCTGTTTTCGCGAATACATCCCCTTGGGGCACGCTATCGTCCCCATGTTTTTCAGAGCTGTCCCCTTGGGGATGGGAACGTGCCCCCAGGGGCGCAAGACCATCCCCCGGGGGCATGGCCCGTTAAAGTGGGGGCGAATACTATTTATCAGGGTACTTTATGCAAAAAAAGTATTTCGGAAAGATAAAACGAGAAAAAACCACTTTGAAAAATAAAGTGGTCTTTTCAAAAAGATTAGTTTTCAGCTGCATCGGGTTTAATACCCGGCTTGCCATTGGCCTTGCGAAGTTTTCTGAGTTCGTGAACGAGCATATCGTCCTTTCCCAAAAAACCGGCAATAATTTCTACGGTTGCCGAACCATCGTCGTACGCAGTGCGTAATGTATCCTGCGCTTCTTCGGTTGCAGCTTTGGCAGCAACTTTAGCCTCTGTCTGACGTCCTTCTGCATCGTCGGCAGCAGTTAGTTCTTCTTGTAACTGTGCGACTTTTGCCGTTGGATCAAAACCTTTGTCCGTAAGTTTCGGTGCATTTTGTTGCAGAATAACAATCATCTGCTGTACAAAATCCCGTTTCCCGGATTCATTCATTTTTGCCATATTGCAAAAAGTTTAAGATTATTATGATTTTAAACCTGGGCCGCCTGAAGTTTCTCAAGCCGAAGGCGGCCTCTTTTATCACCGGCCGGTAGTAAATACAGCCGGAGTACACACCACCACAGTGGTGTGCGGACATAGTTGGAATTAAAATTTTAACATGATATAAACTGACAATTCGTGGGTTTATAATCTGTTCTGGTTTTAACAATATGCAATATATGAAAATGAATATTGAAAGTCAATTTGTTATAGAACATATATTGTATCCCGCGACAAAAAAATTCCTCTGTCCCTTCAGCCTACTCGCCAGATAGGCAAGCTTGGAAAATGGGAATTGCAATTTTAGGTTTTTGTTTTTATTATCAGTCGTTATAGCTACATTTTGACTCTCCCTCTCGCTGGCACCGATTTGCAATCGGTGGCCGGAAATAATGTCGGAATCTTTGTCGGAATTGGATTCTATTTGAGAAAATTGCTTCTTTAATGACGAAATTTAAGCCGCCAAAAGCTGAAACTAGTGAAGAATATGGCCTATTCCTTCTGCAATTGCCCGCACACGCCCCAATTGGGCATCATTATTACGGTAAGCAAAACGCATGGCATGTAAAAAATTGTCGCGCAGGTCGTAAGCCTGTGGTGCAGGTTCAAATGGCTCCGAAAGACGGAAAAGCAATACTAATTTTTTCGCTTACCCAACAGAAAACTTTAGAAGAAGCATCGCAACAAACATTAAAAGATTTGAACCTTGCAGTTCTAAACACAAAAAGTACGATTGTAAACAAGTTACCGGCCATTGCAACCGTTTCTAAGCAGGTTTCTCAAGATCAGCAAACCGGACAAGAACAAGTTATTAAAGTAATGTCCTATTTCATTCAATATAATAATGCAATTTATGTATTTCACGGAGTTGCAGCCGATGTTGATTTTAATTCCTATTTCCACATTTTTGAATCGACAATGGTGAATTTTGACCAATTAACCGAAAACTCTAAATTAAATGTGAAGCCGAAAAGAATAAAAGTCCAGACCGTTCAACGTTCAGAAACTTTGAGCGATGCTTTCAAATATTTCGGAGTTCCACAAAATCAAATAAACGAGCTGACACTATTAAATAACCTGGAACTTTCAGACCAGGTTCAAAAAGGAAAATTGATAAAATTAATTGGGGATTAAAACATTTTAAATACATTTACGAAATAACCTAAATCAACAAAAATGACTAAACTAATTAAACCTCCAATCTGGCTTTTTACCTTTGTTCGAATAGTAATCGGGTGGCATTTTCTTTACGAAGGACTGGTAAAACTTTTAAATCCACATTGGACAGCCGCCCCGTATCTTCTGGAATCAACATGGATTTTTTCCGGTTTATTCAAAACCCTCGCTTCTAATCCTGATATATTAATGGTGGTAAACATTATAAATATCTGGGGATTACTTCTTATTGGCTTGGGGCTTTTTGTTGGTTTATTTACACGGATTTCGGCTGTTTCGGGTGCCGCCCTTCTATTTTTATATTTTGTCGCACAGCCACCTTTTATAGGATTAATCCTTTCGGGCAATGTTGAGGGCAACTATTTATGGGTAAATAAAAACCTAATCGAAATTATTACTTTAATTCTGATATTCAAAATACCAAAAGAATGGTTTTTTAGTTTCGACAATCTTTTAATTGAATGGAAGAAAACTAGAAAAGCTGGTAAAAAACCCGGTGCTATTGAAGTTCCGAAAAATGACAATCCAGAGTTTTCGGATTTACCAGCTCTCGACAGAAGACGGGTTATAAAAAACCTGATTTCAATTCCAATCCTGGGTGGTTTTTCGTATGCCGTGCTAAAAAATTTCGGTAACCGTTCATGGGGGCATAAGAACAATAAAAAGAATGATATTAACAAACAAA
>CAYZBC010000189.1:0-9944 GCA_964476535.1 uncultured Maribellus sp. | reverse complement strand
GGCAAAGCTTTGTAGACATTAGTTTTACAGGGCTTTCCGATTTTTATATATTTTGCTTTGCGGAGTTAAGGTACAATATGAAATTTAAAAGATTATTATCAAAAGTGTGAGTTTGCCCTACCGAGTTTCCATCAGTTCAAAAGTTTATGAAAATTATCATTAGCAATAATTTTATATTGTAAAAAGTATCTCTTAGCTTTATAGAAAAATATGTTCAATAGGTTTAGACGTTAAACATCATTATCTGGGTATAAAAATACTAAACCATTATGGGGAACAAAGGAAAGCTGAAAAATTGTTGCAGGATTGGATGCACTCCGGCAGTGCTGGTTTTTATACGATTCAGCAAAAGGACAATACCATCGTTAAATTGGCGTAGGCAAAGTTTAATAATGATCAGCAAACCGTTCAAAAAATCGAAAAGCAAATTCAAAACGGCGAAATTGTCATGGAAAACCGGAATAAGATGGTAATGGATGTGTTAAACATATTGCCTGTGATGAAATACTAAGAAACGGAACTTGTTAAAGGAAAGTATATTTAAATAAATAAAGGAGAATTAATGAGAACTACTATTTTTATTATTGGGTTTTATTTTGTTTTAATTTCTGCTGTTTCCGCTCAGGAGCAGGGACCATTTGCAGATGTTGCCCGTAAGACATTTGCGGATTTGCTAAAGGTCCCCATTGACCCCCCTGATGTTGAAGTGACCGTTCACGGTTCTAAAGATGATGAGGGGTTGATCATAGAAGATCTGTCCTGGAAATCCCGTGATGGAAAGATTGTGCCCGCATTTGTCATCCGGGGTGCCCATGTAAACGACCAACTCCCCGCAATTATTTGCCTCCATGGTAGTAGCGCAAACCGGGATGCTATGGTGACCAAACAGTTTGGCCATGGAGAATGGCAACGAACAGAACAGGAACAGCCTCAAACAAGATTGTTGGGTTGGGCTCGTGAGCTTGCAAGGCGGGGATATTTAATTTTGGCGCTCACCCAACGGGGATTGGATACACGCGGGCCATCCTCAAACATTGAGGGCAAGGTACAACTGGTTAATGGCCATACCGCCATGGGGGTAATTGTTGATGAGATTCGCCAGGGGGTAACCTACTTGCAAAACCGGTCCGACGTGGATCCGGATCGTATTGGCGCTACAGGTTTGTCTTTTGGTGGAATCACTGCATTTTACCTGTCCCTCCTTGATGATCGGGTGGCTGCATCTGCACCTATTTGTGGGGGTGTTGGCTCTGTGGATGTCTTTTCACGCACAGGAAATGTAGATTATCACGGCTTGTATTGGTGGGTTCCCGGGATAGTAGAAAAAGGCGACCAAGCCTGGTTTGCCTCTGCCATGGCGCCAAAACCTTTAATGGTTTGGGCTCCGACTGAAGATGTAGGCATGACCAAGGAGGCAGTGGATCAATTTGTGGACATCGTAAAACCTGCTTATGAGTGTGCAGGAAAACCAACCAATCTTGTAGTACATCAGCAGCCCGGGATCCATAGTTTTACAATGGAGGCGTTTGAGGCTATGGTAGATTTCTTTGATGTACATTTTAAATAACTAATAATAATAATAACAACTAAAAATTATAGGAGGAATGATTATGAAAGCAACAAATCGACGTGAATTTTTAAAAACAACATCAACATCAGCAGCAGGTCTAATACTTAGCGTACCTGTTATAAAAAGTGGATTTGCAAACAAAAGCCCGAATGACATCATCAATGTTGCTGTTGTAGGTGTAAGGGGCAAGGGGGGCATGTATGGCGGTGGCGGCCACTACCTTAATTATTGCAAAATGCCAAACGTGAGGGTTACAACGTTGTGTGATATTGATGAAAGGTTATTTCCGGAAGCAATAAAAAATGTTGAAGAGCAAGGTGGCAACACTCCAAAGACGGTTGTTGACTTTCGAGAGCTTTTGGATGATAAAGAAATCGATGTTATTTCAATTGCAACGCCAGACCATTGGCATGCATTACAAACGGTCTGGGCGTGTCAGGCAGGAAAAGATGTTTATGTAGAAAAGCCAATATCGTACAATATTGATGAAGGCCGAAAAATGGTAGAGGCAGCCAGAAAATATGGTCGTATTGTGCAGATTGGCACACAAAGCAGGAGTAATGAGGTTGCTAAAGAAGCCATCAAGTTAATTCATGGGGGCAAATTGGGTGATATTTATTTGGGAAGGGGAATTGTTTACGGTCACAGGGGTAATATTGGGCATGTTAAGGATAGTCCGATACCAGAAGGGGTTAACTGGGATATTTTTCTTGGACCCGCACCTTACCGCCCTTTCAATGAGAACAGATTTCATTATAATTGGCACTGGTTCTGGGATACGAGCACTTCGGAATTTGGCAACAACGGCACCCATCAAATGGACAAAGTACGTTGGGGGATGAACAAGCATGTTCACCCAGTCAAAGTTTCCTGCAATGGAGGTCTTTATGGTTGGGATTCCGATCAGGAAATACCGAATCTTCAGACTGCCACTTATGAATATGAGGATGGGACCATTATGGAACTCGAAATCCGAAGTTTATATTCAAATCCTGAATTTGGTTCTAAAAGCGGGTGCTTTTTTTATGGTACTAAAGGATGGATGTATCTCGGTGGAAGTGAATTTAAAACTTTCTTTGGTACAAAAGACGAGCCAGGCCCAAGTATGACGAGTTCTGATATCCAAATGCCCATTTTGAAAAATATTAGTGAAGTAAACTCAAAAAATACGGTGAAGATTAGAGAACTTGAATACATCCATTTTAGTAATTTTATCAGTGCTGTCAGGTCAAGAAAATGGCAAGACCTCAATGCGGATATATTGGAAGGACATATGTCAACCAGCATAATCCATCTTGGAAACATTGCCTACCGAACAGATAGAAAACTTTCTTTTAACCCTACTTCTGAGAAGTTTATTGGTGAATTTGCCGATGAAGGGAATGCTTTTATGACACGTCAATACCGTTCTCCGTATATGCTGCCAGTTGAAGTTTAATTGAACGTAATTAGCATCTAAAATATGAACACAAGAAGAACATTTATTAAAACAGTTGGAAGTGGAGTAGCAGTTTCTGCGATAGCTCCCGGCATTTTGGCAAATTCCTTTTCAAATAAAAAAAATATACGAATTGGAATAATTGGTGCAGAAAACTCGCACACTGCCGGATACGGAAAAATGTTTAATATCGATAAAAAATTTCCCGGAGTAGAAGTAAAATATGTTTGGGGCGAAACCGATGAATTTGCAAAAATAGCAATGGAAAAAGGTGGAATTCCAAATCAAGTGAAAGATCCCATGGAAATGATGGGGAAAATCAATGCATTGATTGTTGACCACCGTCACCCAAAATATCATCTCGAAGCTGCAGCTCCATTTGTAAAAGCAGGAATTCCAACATTTATTGATAAACCATTTTGTTATCGCGCTGCCGAGGGAAAAGAGTTTTTGGAAATGGCACGAAAAGTTGGTACGCCGGTATCTTCATATAGTTCCCTGGCCCACTCTACTGCCACTTTCGATCTTAAGGAGCAGGTAAGAAACATTGAAGGCATTAATCAGGTTATTCGCACCGGTCCTGTGGACTTGGATTCGGAGTATGGAGGCGTGTTTTTTATGGTGTTCACATGGTTCAGCCGCTTATGAATATTTTTGGAGAAGATGTCGAACAGGTTCGGATATCCAGAAATGGTAGCTACGGAAATGCCAGCCTGAAATTTTCCAGCGGTTTGTTCGCCACATTAATTTTTAAAAGCCTTGCTTACGGTTGGGAGACATTTGTGGAAACTAAGGAGGGATTGATTGAGCTAAAACCCCAGGTGCAAGAGCCAGATCCACCAATAAATTATGTTGACATGGTGGAAATGTTCCGCACCGGAAAAGAATCCCGGTCGCACCAAAGTATTTTGAATTGTGTTTCGGTGTTGGAAGCTTTAGAAAAATCAGCCAAAAATGAAAAATGGATGAGTGTTAAGTATTATAAGTTATAACTCCAAATAGAAATTTAATGATAACCAAAACTCCCAACGGTCTTGCCACAGGGATGAATGGAAAATTATAAACAGAAAATCTGGTTTTCGCCCTTCAGGGCGAAATGAAATTAACGAAACGCCCTGTGCTCTTGGCTCAGGGATAGTCAATTTCAAAGATTTTCTTTACAAATAGAATTTGTATATGATAATAGAAATAAATAGTACGACGAAAAGGAAGTATATTGGATTAGTGATATCGCTAACTTTATTTGCATTCATCAGTTGTAACAATACTGAATCAATAGAATTTAGGCTGGAAGTTGAACCTGCCAACTATATCAGTAAAGAAGTACCTGTTCATGTGGAAGTGAACTTACCGTCAAAATTGCAGAAAATACCTGTTGAACAGTTAGTGGTCACTTTAAAGTCTGCTGATGATGAATTTAGTAATGTGCCCGGACAGATAATTGAAACCGTAAACGGACAATATGAATTATGGTGGATACTACCAATAACAAGTAGTAAGAAACCAGTTCAATGGACTGCAACCTTAACCCATACCGATATCCCGTCCATGCCCGCATTCAGCTGGGAAAATACACCAGACAAACACTTGGATTTATTTTTTGATGGAAAACGTGTGTTCAGATATGATTATGAATTGGATAATCTCTTTGAGAAGGGAAAGACACTCACTGCCTTGAATAAACCGTTTTACCACATATATGATCTACAAGGGGAGAATAAGATTACGAACGGACCGGAAGAGGGGGTGTGGTCCCATCATCGGGGAATAATGATAGGATGGAGAAATGTTGGATTTAAAGGAGAGAATCTTTCCTTTTGGGGCATGGAAGACCTTACTGTTCAGAAACATATAAAGTTCAAGAAGAGTATAGCGGGGTCGGTTCTTGCACAAACCGAAGCATTGATTCAGTGGAATGACAGCACCGGCAATACTATCATTGAAGAAAGGCGAAAGGCTGCTATTTATAGACAATCTCCGTCTGCTATTTTGTTAATGGATTTTACTTCAAGCTTAAAAGCAGTGAACGGATCCGTTACCCTTGACGGAAACGCTGATCATGGCGGGGTGCAATTTAGGGCGCATAATGATGTGGCCGAAGATACTCTGGGTGCAAAAAAAGCCACCTATTATTTTCATCAGGATAGTATTGAGCCGATTGAAGATTACAATCTTCCATGGGTTGCCATGAGTTACGGTTTAAATAATAAAACGTATAGTATCCTCCAAATGGATAATCCGGATAATCCGGATCCGAACATTTGGTCGGCCTATAGGGATTATGGCCGTTTTGGACCATTTTTTAGAAAAGATTTGGATGCAAACGAAACGCTGACCATCCAATATCGTTTTTGGATGAGTGAAAATGACATGCCGGATCGGGATGTACTCTCTTCCAAGTACACTACGTATATTAAGCCTGTACAAATTCAGATCATATCACCCTGAGAATTATTTGAAAAGTATAAATAAAATTGCAGAATACTTAATTATGAAGACAAAAAATCATCGCGAATTTTTATCAAAAACAGCTGCAGATATAGTATTAAGTGCACCGCTTGTAAATACCGGATTATCAACTAAAAGTCCGAATGACACCTGTTGGAAGCTTTAGAAAAATCAGCCAAAAATGAAAAATGGATTAGTGTTAAGTATTATAAGTTATAACTCCAAATAGAAATTAAAATTAAAATTAAAATTCGAAAAATTTCATGGAAATAACATGCTTTTTAAAAAATGATTATTTTTCATAACATGAACAAAACTTTTTATTTTTCCCACAATTAGAAAAATTTAATATGATCAAATTACTTTTTTTAATCATAATCTTAGCTGCTGGCAGTCCTGGAATTTCTCAAACAAATATTTTGCCAGGAGCCAGGCCTCTCATTCATGCCGGTCAATATCTTACAATTCAGGCAGCTATAAATGCACTTTCTCCCGGTGGCGGAATTATTAATCTGCCTCCTGGTAATTTTGAAATAACAGAACCTTTGTATATAGATCAGGACGATGTTTATTTAACTGGTTCCGGCACAGCCACCAATATAGTTAATAAAAACACCAATTATCAGCCAGCAATATTATTGGCCTCTGATAGTACCGCTGGTGCATCCCAAATTGAAGCCTTATGGCGAATACAGATTTCAAATTTAAGAATTACTGGCAATGAAAAATCAGGTGATGGAATTTTAGCAAAAAATATAAATGAGATCTATCTGAATGGAATATCTGTTAGTTACAACGGGAGGGACGGAATAAGACTGGATAATTGTTACGAAGATCCACGGGTAACAAATACACTTATTACCTATAATAAGGAAGTGGGGTTGAATCTTATCGGTTGCCATGACATAGTAGTAAACGGCAATCAGTTTGAAGAAAATAATGATGCATTGCATTGTACTGATGGTTATAATCTTACAATGACAGGTAATAATCTGGATGATCATTTGAATAATGGAGTTGTTATTGAAAACACATATGGTTCAGTTATTTCAGGAAATATGATTGAAGAATGTACAGGAATGTCCATAATTCTGGATCGGGATTGTTATGGAATCACCCTCGGATCAAATGTGATAGCCCATAACGGAGGAGGCATAATTTTAAAGGATGCCCATGGAATTTCGGTAAGTGCCAATACATTTACCATTAATAAAACCGATGCCATATATTTGGGGAATGAATGTAGCCGAATTACGGTATGCGGAAATAATTTCTCCAATAGTTATATTGGAGAAGGGAAAATAAAAAGAAGTTCCAAGGATCTTAATGCTGCTGGAATAAAGCTAGATGGTGGTAAAAATATTTTAATCTCAGGAAATTTGTTTTCAGGAATTAATCCAGGTAAAGCATTTAGCATTGAGAAATTATCTGGTGATATTTTATTTGGAAATAATATGTTAATAAATGTCACAAGTGATCATGAAAAACTCCCGGATTCCTTAATTATAGGGAATTTTATAACAAATTAAATTTTTGTATGAATCCGATAAAATAAATACTATCCTATCGTGCGTGTTAATGACTTCTAACATAGTAATAATATATATTATTGAATAAAATAAAAGGTTAATCAAAAATTAATTGATTCATAATGATTGCAGGGTTGAATATAATTTTCTTAATATTATAAAACACAAAACTAACTGGTTACAAAAAGATTTTAAAGATGAAACTTAAGAAAGAATCACTACAAAATGCAGTTTTTTTGTTAATTGTGTTTTTCGCAATAACTACTTCTGGTTGTAATAGCAGTCAGAAAAATGAAGAAAAAACCTGTAAAGTTAACAGGTTAACAGAAACTGAAAAAAGAGAAAATTGGAAATTGTTGTTCAATGGAGAAACGTTTAACGGCTGGAGAGGCTTTGGCATGGATAAGGCTCCCAATGGATGGAAAGTAGAAAATGGCACAATAAAAATTTTACCCAAAACGGATTGGCCACGTCAGGCAGATGGCCAGCCAATCCTGGGGGCTGATTTAATTACTGTTGAAACTTTCGATAATTTTGAACTGGTATGGGAGTGGAAAATTGGCACGGGAGGGAATAGCGGAATTAAATATAATGTTTCCGACGAACTATCTTTATCCTATCCACCAAAAGGTTGTGCATTGGGTTTTGAATACCAAATGATGGATGATAGTGGGTTATCCGGTCCGGCGATGAAAAATAGTACAGGTGCATTATATGATTTGGTGGCTCCGGTAAAAGAAAAAGTACTTATGCCGGCAGGAGAATTCAATACAAGCCGTATTGTTTTTAGATATGGCCGTGGTGAGCATTGGCTAAACGGTAAAAAAGTATTGGAATTTGACATGAACAGTATCTCTTTTGATTCATTAGTTAAAAATAGCAAATTTAATGCTATTCCTGGATTTGCAGAGAAACGGGAAGGTCATATTGTTTTGCAGGACCATGCAGAAGCTGCATGGTTTAGAAATATCAAAATCAGGAGATTGAATGATTGAATTATCCTAAAATCAAATAATATGAAACGAATATCCGCTATTTTATTGGCAACAGTTACAATACTGACAGTTTTGTGCTTTACCTTTGTTACGAAAGATAAAAAGTATTTTTCTGTTGCAGGGCATTTTTATAACAAAAATTATATTTCAGCACATACACCTCCGGGGGAAGCTCTGAAACAACCCCAATTTAGTCCTGATGATCTTCTCGATTTCACCATTGATGGTAAAATGGAAGAAGAAAGTTGGCTGCAGTCCCAGGTTATAAACAGTTTTTATACAAATGGGCGTGCCCGGGACAAAGATGTCGAGGTAAATGTAATAAGTGATAAAGAAAACATATATTTCTTTTGGAAGGTAAGCGGCACGTCGCCTGTAACAGCAAATATATTGAAAAACGACAGCGTGCTGTCAGGCGATGATTATGTACAAGTAAACCTTGAGCCCATTATTCCGGATTCCATAAAATTTGGGAGGGATTATTCCTTTTCAATAGCAGTTAACCCCAATGGGGCATATTGGGATGCCTATTTTGATCCATATGATGCGGGATATTTTTTTACGGGCTGGGACTCAAAGTCAAAAATAAAGGTGGAAAAAAATGTAACCGGCTATTCTGTGGAAATGGCGATACCATTTTCCGAGCTCGACATTTACTCGGATCCGGGCTGGAAGTGGAATTTAACTTTTAACAGGGCTAGTGTGGATATGGATAGAATCAGCACTTCATCTGTGGGCTTTTCAGTAGTCCAACCTATCAAAGTACGTAACCCAAGAATGGTTGGATATTATTGGCCAAGATCGGATTTTTGGCCTGACGTTATCCCCAGTTTAAAGGGCATCAACAAACCAGTTTTAGTGGCGGGGAAATTAAATGCCCCCCCAAAAAGAAACGGGGAACGTGATGCCATATGGTCGGGCTGCGAAGAGGTACCGTTACTTTATGACAATAAAACCGCGGAATTGCATCGTGGGGAGACCGCGAGGGCAAGCATTGGTTATGATCAGGAAAATGTTTACCTGCTACTCACGGCACCTGGTGCTTATCCAGCCGAAAAAGCCGGAAGCGGGGGAGAAAGATCGGGAAACGGGATGAAGCAACAGCTAAAGGGTTTGGACGGTGTTTACCGAGATATTTCCATTGAAACAACAAAATCTTTTTGGATTTTATTCCAACCCAGTAGCGAAAAAGGCGATGCGCACCATCAGGATTATTATTTTATATCTGTCGATTTTACGGGCAAGTCCACAAAAATTAGGTATGATTCACATAGTAAACCCGATAAACAATGGGAACCGGAATTGGAGACCGATATATTCAAAACCTCAAATAATTGGGGGATCGAACTTACCATTCCTTTAAGTGAATTGAACATCCCTTATGATTGCAGTAATTCATGGCGGATGAACATAATGTACAACATCCCTTTGGAGGAAGGGAATACAGTAGAGGGCCTGTCGGAAATCCAAGCTTGGTATCCCACATTAAAGGATGAAAAAACCCCTGATAAGACAGGTAAAATAAATTCGCTCAATATTGATTATGATAGGTATGTCAAAGAGGATTTTTTGTTAAAATCAGAGGAACTTTCCAACAAAATCAAGGCTTTGACCGGGATAAGCAAGCAAGAAGTAAATGATCTTAACAAAGAGCTTAAAAATATTCGGGGCGGTATAAAATCGGGGGAACCTGAAAATATAAAGAAGGAATTGGATATGCTGGATATCAGAATAGGGGTAGACGAGGAAAAAATGTTGTATATTAATTCTTTAAATATCCCAAACGATGGTTATCCTTTAAACGATGTGCACTTCGTCGATTCCCAAAACGGATTGGCGGTCGGCGCCATGGGATTGATGCTGAAAACATCGGATGGTGGGAGGACATGGGAAAAACTATTAAAACTTACCGATAGTAACTTATCTAAAATCTTCTTTATAAACGATTCTGAAGGATGGATAGC
>CAYZBC010000188.1:0-9958 GCA_964476535.1 uncultured Maribellus sp. | reverse complement strand
TTGCAACCATGCTCAACGAAAACCTGATTAGCGTTGGCAAAAGCGACATAAAAGGATTGTACCTTATCTGGAACATGGTTGATGGAAGGGAGAAAAATGAGTTGTACAAAGTTTATGAAAATGTAATCGGTGAGCTGGGCTTAAACATCCTCAAAACTTTTGTACCAGACTCAAAACGATTCCGCCGCGAACTCAATACCGTACACAAGCCGGTGTTCCGTTCCACTCTTTTTCCTTCACACAAAAGTTTACTAAAAGGGAGCAATCTCGATGCCCTGGCTGCCGAAATTCTGCAAACCATTAAACAATAAGTATTATGGCACGAAAGAAATATAACCCGGATGAAATTGATGAAGAAATTATCATTTCTACCATATAGCATGAGAAACCTGCCTCAGAACAGCCTAAAGCACAAGCCAAGCCCCAACCAACTCCAAAGAAGAGCCGCTCTACCAAAAATTATGACTCGCTTTTTATCTGGCAATCGGGAAGTAAGGCAAGGTTTGGAAAGCATGTCCCCATCCGTCAGGAATACCACGAAAAGATACAGCAAATTGTGCGTGTAATTTGTAAAGATGAGATTTCCATTTTTAACTACATAGATAACGTGCTAACACAACATTTTGAGGAATTCCATTCGGATATCGCCAAACGGTACAAAGCAAATATCAAGGATATATTTTAATCGAAAGCTGTAGTTATGATAGAAACTATTATTGTTGTTGCCCTAATATTTCTTTTCTGGCTTTCAAAAAAGCCTAAGAATGAGAAGAAAGGTTTATCTGCCACTGAAAAAGAAAATAATTGTCGACAACAACAAGTTGCCAGCATTATTGGAGAAAGTCGGTTTGTATTGGGTTCTGAAAGTAAAAAGAAAGTTGAAGTTAAAGAACTTCATTCTGACTCTTCCAGCAAGTTGGATATTGAAGTCCCGCTGAATTATGAGCCGGATACCGACCTGATTGAAGAGCAGGAAGAACTGGAAAGGCTCGGACTACAAACTGAATATTCATACAATGTAACTCCTGACGAAATGATATTAGTAGTAAATGAAGTTGGAAACCACCAATCCCAAACCGCTCCTGAAACAGGCAAACTTCTTTACGAAAATGAAAATACTGATTGGGTGGAACAGCTTTCTTCAAGCTCTGTCAATAGTGCCAATCAAATTTCTTCTCTGATTGATTTGCATTTGGAGAGGTTGGTACAACCAAGTTCAGATGTGAAGTTGGATGATGGGTTGAAAGGGTTTGATATTGGTGAGTATGCTTGATAGCAAGTTGACTTAAAAACTAATCAAAAATATGCCAGAATAATCATTTACTGGCGTTTTTTTGATTTCAAACATTTTCTATTTTTTTGTATAAAATCAGGATTCTAACTTCTTCAATCGTTTTAAATATACTCCTATAAATCAGCATTTTATCATTGGTTAAAATTGATAATACGAACGCTGAATGACTTTAAATTACACCAAAGCTTTTACATCGGTTTTTTGCTCCTTTTTCACCGCTAAGGCTCATGGAAAAAGGAGCAGGGCGAAAAACGCCCTGCCATTGAATATCATTTGTAAGCTTTTCAAATTATCAGCAATCCTATGATTTCAAAGCGCTAATAATCCAAGAAACAAAACCAGGAAAACACCAACCATTAAAGCAAAGCCTAAAATAACAACCATAATATTCAACGAAAAACGAATCAGTAACATAATTCCGACATAAGCTAACAAACACCACCAGAAATTTAATCCAGTGATAAGAGAGATAATAGATATAATAGTAACCCTTAGAATCCATCTGATTGGTAATATGCGTAGTGTATTTTTCATTTTGTGTAGGATTAGTAAACCAATTCACCGCCATATTTGAAAGTGACAATATCACGATGGATTGTTTCAATGAATTTATAAATCAAAGCATTATCGTTAAGGTTTAAACCTTTCTCAAACGCCCTTTTTTCAATCGAGCTACAGATTGAGCAGCTTTTATCTTTGTTAACCACAACATGCACCTGATTCTGAAGAAAAAACTCAAAGTCAGTTGAGTATTCAGCTTCTTTTATTTTCACAAACTGCTGTTTCAAAACCGGAAAATTTCCACCAAAACCTATGCGGATTCCAGAGGTAAGTGAGTTTTGTTTTTCCTTACTCACTTTTTCAAAATCATTATTTTCAAAATTCTTTTTCATAGTAATATTATTTAAGATTATGCGTCTTCCCATCGGGTCGGTCGTTGTTGTTTTGGTGGCGTAAAAAGGTAGTGTTTGGGGTGTGCAAGTTTTTTGTGGAAAATACTATTTGACGAAGGAGAATGGAGATTTTTTGCAAAACCGGAGGCTTGAACTTGCTCTCTCCAAAAACACGGAATTACCTTTGCCACCGGAATAATCACTACCGACTGGAAATGCAAATGTTTAAATTTCACTATTGGAAAATAAATGATGCGTTAAAATTTGAAATGAAACAAGATTAAAGTGCCTTTTTCAAAAGGTCAATAAACATTATCAAACTATTTAACTGAGCACTGGAAAAGGCAAGTGTAACGACTGAACGAAACGGTCGAGGTCTGCTTGCAAAGCAGGGCGAGTATAGAGGAGTGAAAGAGTTATTCTTGTGTGGGGTGGCGGAAGTTGCAGAATGTATGGAGTGAGGCACGAACGACTGGAATGAAGTTGCTGGAGGCAATGGAAAACTATAAATAGAACATTTAATAAGTGGAGGAAAAGAGAAGTGTAACGATTAAACGAAACGGTCAAGGTCTGTTTGCAAAACAGGGCGAGTTTAGTGAAGAGAAGGAGCTACTCTTGTGTGCGGTGCCGGAGGTTACTGATTGGAAAGAGTGTTCCGACTTTTTATCGGAGAAATGACTGGAATGAAGTTACTGGAGGCACAGGAACAATAATCGGAATTTTGTCTGGGCAGGCAAAAGGCAAATGTATGACTGCAATGAAGGGGATTCGTTTGCCGTAGGGTATTCAAGGCTTTTCTATTGAGCGGTCAAAAATGGAAGAAAGAAATGCCCGGGAGGAAAGGTTATTCTATCATAGTCAGGACTTTCTATTTTGTTGATAAAAACTAATTTGAATTATCCTATCGGAATAGAGTTAATTCACTAATTTGCTTTTTAAAATCAAGAGCATGCCATATAAAGTTTTCTTTTCTTATCAATCTGACCATAATGAATACTGTAAGCAACCAATTGAAAACGCATTAAATAAGGCTATTTCAGAAATAAAAGAATATAAAGTTGTTTTAGACTTTGGAATGCGGGATACCGCAGGAAATCCTCCATTACTCGAAGAAATGCTAAACAAAGCAGAAGATGCAGATATTTTTATTGCCGATTTAACCTCAATCGCATCTGCTGATAATAGGAAAGTCATTCCAAATCCGAATGTTTTATTAGAAACTGGCCACTCTTGGAAAACACATGGTTACCAAGGAACGATTTTCTTAATGAATATAGCGTTTGGGAAGCCAGAGGATTTACCGGTAGATTTAGAAGGACTTCGGCATCCAATCACATATAACCTGAATTCGGAAAATAATGGTAATCGGAATAATGAAATTAAAGGTTTAATGAATGCATTTAAAAAAGCCATAACAACTGCAATTAATTCACTAAACATATCAGAAAAAACCAGATGGAATCCGTTCACAAATTTATATGGTTGGCCAAAATCTGACTTTAATGGTGAATTTATTGAAATCGAAGATTACGTTGAATTTGAAAATTCGATTCACAATATTCTTACTTCTAAGAAAAATAATGTAAGAATAATTGGGTCACCCAAATGCGGGAAGAGTCGTTTTCTATTTGAGTATCTAAGCTCGAACAAAGTTGAACCAGACTTAAAAAACAAGATTCTGTATTTTGATTGTTCCTTGAGTGATGGAAGGCTTGAACCTATTATTCCTGTAATGCAGAATATTAGAAATTATCATAAACCAAAAGTCATTATTCTCGATAACCTAAATTCCAACTTACATAAAACATTTTATTCATCTCTGGAAGGTTCAGGTATCCGCCTCATTTCTTTAGGAAATAATACTGAAATAAAAGAATCGGACATTGAAATGATAAAATGGGACAATAAATTAACTGCTAAGCTTATAAACAAAATTGTTGATGGGTCTTATTCTCATTTAGGACTCCAGTATTTTAAAGTAATTGAAGAGTGTGGTTTAAATCTTGAAGAGGTATTAAGGTTTTTAGAAAATTATAATGAAAGTTCAAGTTCCTATGCGGATTCCAACTTAATAGAGTTTTATTCCTTAAAAGCGGAACCTGAAATAGTTTCACTTTTAAAAGCACTTTCCCTGTTTACCTATGTAGGTATTGATGAAACAGAACAAAATCAAACAGTTCAAATAATCCGTTTTTTCAAATTAGAAAATATTCAATTAATAGCTCAGCTTGCCAAATTGAAAAGAAGAGGCCTCGTAATACAAAAGGGAGATTATATCCAAATTACACCACTCAAATTAGCAAGAGAATTGGCTGTAGAATTTTGGAATGAAGACTTTATAGGTAGCCACCCTGAGTTCATTGATTTTATTAAAACTAACTCAATTGTTAAACCATTCATTAAAAGAACTAAAGAGTTATTAGACACGGGAAAGCCCTTTGAGTTTGTCGTAAATATTTCAAATACTACTCTGCGCAAATACGATTTTTTAAATACAGATGAAGGTTCAATGTTATTCATGGAATTTGCAGGTATAGCACCAAATGAAACTTTTGAAAGCTTAGAAGTTGCATTTCATAAAAAAACTACGGAAGAACTTGTTAAATTTAAAGAAGGCCGAAGGTATACTGTTTGGGCATTGGAAAAACTTGTTTTTAGAAAAGACCTTTTTAAAAGAGCTGCCAATATTCTTTATCGTTTAGCAATTGCAGAGAATGAAGATATTTCAAATAACTCAACCGGGTCTTTTGTACAATTATTTCAGGTTATGCTTCCAGGAACAGAAGCATCATTAGAAGAACGATATAATTTCCTGATGGAAATAGCTAAAGATGGTTTAAATGACATTATTAAACGTGTCTTCAAATTAGCTCTGAAAACAGGTTATTTCACCAGAGATGCTGAGGCGGAAAGCCAATACGACCAAAAATTAACAGACTATCACCCTAATTATAATGAGGCATTAAAATATCAAAAACAAATAGCAGAACTAATTATATCAATCTGGGAAAAAACAAATGATAATTCCCTTAAACAAATTTTAATAGATAGTATTTTAGGATTCTATCTGGAGCACAAGCAAGAAATAATAATCCCTTTTATAAAAAAGCTACTTCAAAAAGAAATTTTGACAAATGAATTGTTCAAAGAACTTGTAATAATTCGAAATAGATTTGGAAATAATGTCACCGAAAAATGCAAAATTGGATATGACACTTTACTAACAAAAGAAATGTCTCCAATCGAAAGCAAACTAAGAACAACAGTAGTTTTCCCAACCTATAAGGAGGTTAAGAAAGGGGAAGGCGAATACGACCAAAGGCTTGACTTATTGGTTGACGAAATAGTTCGTGATAATGGTTTTGAATGGCTTAAATATCTTAACATTCTATTGGAAGGCACACAATACAATACTATTTTATTTGGACGCAAATTAGCTGAAAAAGAAATTGATATTGATAAGATAGTAGATGCAAGTATTACTCAGCTGCTAAAAATCCCTTCAGAAAAACAAAATTCTAATTTTATTGGAGGTATAATAACTGGAAAAGACAGCATTAAATTTGCAAAAAAAACAATCTCCAATTTTACGAAACATGAAAAGATTATAAAAAATATTTTTGAATTATCGGCCTATTATTCTCTTGACTTTGAAGACTTCAAGTCCCTTGTAAAGCTTGCTCGAACGTATAATATTGAAGTAACAAAACTTCAGAATCTTAGCCCGCTAAACCTTTCAATTGAGGATTTTGAGAAGTTATGCATGCTACTAATGGAAATCTCTGATTACGAGAATCAATTTGTGTGCATGGAGTATATTTCATTGCAAATTGAAAAAGAAAATATCTCAATTGAGAAGCTGGATTCTCTATTATATAAGATTACAGAAAAAAATCCTTGGCTTCATAATGGAAACTTTTGGTATTTTGGAAACCTCGAATCGATTTATCTTAATTGGCTAAAACATAACAGTTCAAATTCTTTTGTTTGTGAAAGAATTATTACACAACTACTGGAGGTAATTGACTCATATAATTTCCAACATGAATCAGAAGTAGCACGAATTTTTGAATTTCTCATCGAAAATCATTTTGATGTACTATTCAAAAAAATTGGACAAATACTGTTGTCCGATAAGAACTATAACATCAACAGAAACTTAATAAGTATTTGCAGAACATATTCAAAATGGAGCTCTGAAAAAGTAATAAAATGGTGTAAGGACACTGGAGATGAAGCTGCCCTGTTCTTCATTAAAACTATACCATTTGGGGAAAAAGGTACTCCTAAACCAGAGTGGAATTCGCTTTTTTTAGACCTAATGAATACCTTTTATGATATCCCGTATCTGCTGGATTCAATATCATCCAATTTGCACAGCTATTCAACTGTAGGAACGGCAACACCAATATACAAATATCGTATAGAATTAGTAAAGCAATTGGTAAGCTCACCTATCGAAGATATCCGAGTATGGGCAAAAAAAGAAGAACAGTATTTAACATCGAGTATGAAAATTGAGAAAAGGCATAATGAAAATTATGGGCTTCTATATTATTAAATAAATCAAAAACTATTTGGAAATATTTATAGTACCACTATTGTTGCCAATAATAATACTACTATCTCCTGATTGGTTTATTATGCTTTTTTCAATAGTCTTACTTTGATTTGCACGGTTATTTGAATGCGTAATACCTTCAAAACTTGCAATAACTTCTTTAATTCCATTGATTACACTAAGCCATGCTTCATCTTTATCTTTCCATTTTTTTACGGCTTTGGCATCTTTAGGCAAAGCCTGAAAATCACTCAAAGATAAACTCGAAAAATCACAAGACCGAATAATTATCGGAATTATCACAACTTCTCCTTTCTCATATCTATTCAGTGTTTTAGCAATTTCAACATCATTTATGTAATCAGAAGACATAAAATCTGAGCTAATTAAGAATAGTACAATTTGAGATTCTTCAAGATTTCTTTTTATTTCATCATCCCATTTTTTGCCGGGAAGAATATATCTGTCATTCCACTCTTCAATAATCCCATTTCTTTTAAAACCACTTAGGTGTTTCTTCAAATCGTCTTTGTAATCTTCATCTGCATGAGCATACGATATAAATAATTTAATTCTTTCCATTTTATATTTCGATTTTTGAACAAGTTCTGGTTTTTTCTCAATTTCAAATTTGCGAGTTATAATACTATCAATTTTTCCAACATGCATATCACTCGCAAGAGAAAATGATTTGCAAAAATTGGTTCTAAGTAAAGAGCCTTTTTTTACAAAACTATTATCTGATATAATCCAAATTTTCACGTATTCATTAACGATGGAAATATTGTTTAAGATATGAAGTTCGTTGTCCTTTATATTATCAATAATGAACTGAAATTCAGGTATAAAAAGAACAATTTTGAAAGATAAACGAACCAATTCTTCATAAAAACGATAAATCCCTTCCTTTATATTCCATTCATTTGCATCAGAAACATTTATGTCACTCCAAATTTTACTGAGTTCGAGACAAATGGAAGAACTTTCCATATGTTTTGTACTTATCATTGTTCCTATTAAGTCCCTCAAAAAACCATATTCGCCCTGTAGTGAATAACATTTGGTACAATCAACTATACAATATTCACCACCAAACTCATCACGAAACAATTCAGATGATTTATTTAGCGAAAATTTATCCTCCAGTTGAAACCAAAGATTTCTTGACAAATCAAATGTGCTCTCAGTTGAAGTGCCACTTGGAATGTGATTATATGGACTTAATTTTTTCACTATAAGATTGACTCATCCAATTTGTTCAACATTTCGTTGAGATTACCACGATATTCCGGAATTTTCAACATACTGTCAAAAGCATCCATTGCCAATTCCAATGATTTTGTTTGGGACTCATATTCTCGAATAACAGAATATGAATCAATTACTACCTGTAACGGTTCTTTTGTTAATGCACTTTCACTTAGGTCAGGCTTTTGGTGGTTATTAAAATCAAGTGTTAATAGAATGCACTTCTCCGCAATTTCTTTATTTTGGTAATGAAGAATACATTTTTGAAGAAATCTATAGAAATTATATTCTCTTTTAGTGCCTGTTTTTGATTTAACATATTTAAAAAGATATTTTTCAATTTTAGGGAAAATTGGTGGTTCTAATCTTATAAATGAATGTTCGTATTCATCAGCAATGTTAGAATCAGATTCATTTAAAAATCTTAATATTAATCTGTAGCATTTATTGAAAGATTTTTCATCATTCAAATTCTGGAAAGCAATGTTAATGGCAGTTTGCTTTGCTATGGTGCTTTTTGAAAGAACACAATTTAATAAGTCATTGCTTTTTTCATACTCATTCAACCATGCAAAAAGCAAGATATGACTCATTACTTTATGGCTTTCTTCAATTTCAATTGCCCTTTCAAAAAATGGCACCAGTCTTGCAAAATTTGAATGAATCAGATATACAAGTGGGTGTAAATTGTGTAATGGCAATGAAAGAAGTCTTGTATCGAAATCTTCAACTAATTTTAAGTATAATTCTAAATTTCTTTCTTGATTTAGGTTATTCAACCATGCCAATTTAGATATCGCAGTAGCTCTCGTTACTACATTTGCAGTTGATGCAATACTTTCTAATGTCGAAAAAATTAGCTCTTCATATTCTTTATATTCATAACACGATAATAGTCGGTCAACTGCTGCTCCCCTAACAGAATTTATCCCATCCGTTAGTAAGTCATTATTTAGAGGCTCTTTGTCCGGGTGATTTCTTATGATATCACATAAGAAGTTGACTATATCATTAATAATAATTTTGTTCTTAATGAAATAACTAGTCAGCCATACAGTCATTTGTAAAGGGAATTCACAAATTTCTCCTTTCCTAATCTTTAAAAATTCTTGAAATAAACTTGCAATCTTTTCAGTAGAATAACTACTACCTGTCAAACCATTTAATCCATAAACTGCGTAAGAAACTGGAACGCTTTGGTCTAGCACAACTTCCTCTACAATGTCAAAATATTTTTCAGGATTAGTTTTGCATAAACTCTCAAATTTTCTACTATGCCCTAATCCACTCACCCTTCTTTCCCAAGGTGATGAATGATTCTTTTCATATTTAACAAAGGTGGACTTCCAATCTTTTGCCGACATATATTCATAAGCACTACTTTCCATCACTGTCTCTCCAGAAGTTACCACAATTCCGTTCGGCATTTTATTCGGAACCTCCTTAAATTTTCTTTTTAACTCTCGATATTCGGAATCGATTTTAGTAATTGGATTACCGTGTTTATGAGGAAGCATTGAAAGCAATTTAAACTTATTTAATCCGTGCCAAACCATTCCTTTCTCAGTTACACCTTTCTGGTAAAAAAAACTTTTCGTCCTTTCTTCTAATGGTATGGCATTAAGAATTAACTCATTTACGCTTTTCTTTTGTTCAATAGATAGAAATGGATAACCTCTTTCAATTAATTCTCGAAAAAAGTATTCAAATAATTGGCAGTGATTAAACTCGGTAAATAAAACTGGTCTTTGAATCAAATAATGAAAAATTTCATCCTTTAGTTCTTTAGTATATTTCAGATAAACTGGAATTATTAAATTGTGGAGGTCGTAGCATTTTGTTCCAATAAATGCTTTTATATAACTCCCTATTTTTGTTTTGTTTATTTGAAAATTGTCAAGGAAATGATTCTTAAATTCAAGTAATAAATGCAACTTTTAGGATTGCAATAAAAAGATAAAT
>CAYZBC010000187.1:1567-9976 GCA_964476535.1 uncultured Maribellus sp. | reverse complement strand
TAATCGTTAGTTGAACCAACCACACGTGAATCGTAATAATTAACAGGGGCAGTTTGCCACAAATCCAAAGCTTTTCCTTCTGCAATACCTTCTTTAATATCTAAAAGAATTACTTCCTGAACAATGTTCTTTTCGGCTACTATTTGTGCGCAAGTTGCTCCAACATTACCCGCTCCAACTACTGTTACTTTCATTTTGCTAATGCGTTATTTATGTTATAAAATCCTTTATATAAACAAATTAAAGTCTAATTGTTTTCGGAACTGCAAAGATAATTGAATTTATTTAGGTTGAAAATTAAAAAGATAGCTAAAATCCGGTTTAACATTTTGGTAAGAATCAATTCAACCAATACGTCATTTTTAATACCAATGCACGGTTTCGTGAGTTCCAACTTCCTGGTATATAATTATCAGTGTAAACCAGATAAATATCGGAAACCGGTTGGTATCGCCATTGCAAACGAGTATTAATATTCATATTATCCATCTGCTCGTTGTACTGTACAAAAGTGGACCAAAAAATTTTGTCCGAAAAAGTAACATCCACTTTGGGACCAATCAACCAATTTTGTGAGTGCGCAAAAGGTTCCGGCAAATTAATGTCAGTGTAATCGAAGTTTAAAGTCACATTTACATACGGCTGAAAACGGTAACCTAATTCTCCCTTTATATAATGAATCATTCCACCATAAAAAGTTCCTCGTGCACTTTCGGCTGACCAACTAAATAATGTTTTTTTAGTTGAGTTGAAACCTATGTAATTACCAGTAAAATCGTATGTTGTACCAGCTTTCAAATAGTAATCTCCAACTTGTGTCGGATCAAAATCTTCTTGCAATTCAACAAAATAGTCAACGTGCCCAAATCTTAATAACGAGCGATCTCCAAAATTGACTTGATAATCAAATCTGTTTACGTGTTCAATTTTACGATATTCGGGGTTGAAGTAAGTATTTAGCTTTATGGTAAGACCATGACTGACAACCTGTTTATTTGGAACAAAAAGGTAGGTTATTTCCGGTGCCAGATAATTGTATCCGGTGCGCTGCAAAAAACCCACCTCTGCCCTGTAGTTTTCGCCAACCGATGTTTGGGAGAAACCCGCCTTAATGTGTTTTGTACTGTACAATAACATTGTCCCTTGCGAATACTGATTCTCTAAAGCCTCGGGTTGAAAGGAACGATGATAAAAGAATTTACCCGTCCAGAAATTATTTTTACTCGCCAGATTATAATCAATACCAACCACGCGGTTAAACATTGTTGTATCGGCAGGCTGGTTAATGTATTCTTTGTTCACTAGAATAAAACCTATATTGGAACGTGCAAAAACTTTTTTCTGAACCGAGGCAACTGTAAAGTTACGTGCCAGATGCTCGTTGGTTTCTTGCGTTGTCATATTCATAAATCCTATTCGCAGGTCGTTCCCAATTTTTCCACTTAAGCGAGCGCCGCCCAAAACAGCTGCATCTAAACCAATTCGCCGCGAGAAAAATGGTGTTAAATTTGGGTTTCCATAACTTGCAAAGAGATCGCTGTTTTCCAAAAAGAACTGGCGCTTTTCCGGGAAAAAGAGTTCAAACCTATCGAAATTTGCAACCTGCTGATCTACTTCAACCTGAGCAAAATCAGGATTATAAGTTAAATCCAAATTCATCGACGATGAGATTCCTATTTTTGCATCGAACCCAAAATCTTTTCGGTACTCAGCATCCGTTCCGGCTTCGTAATTTTTTAATATACTGCCAAAAACATAGGGTATCAAAGAAAATTGAGTTTTCGATTTTGGTAGAGGTTCATCAAATTTCATTACTCCGGTGTATGCTAAAGATGCAGTTGGAAACTGGCGGGGAACGGGTGCCCAAGCCGATTTTTCGTTGGACTTCAGATCGAGCCGGCTAAAGTTGGTATTCCAAACCTGACTTCCCTTTGGATACCGAACCGATTTAAATGGAATCCGCATTTCAGTTACCCATTTATCATCGTAATGTTTTGTGTTAGATTCCCACTTGCAGTCCCAGTCGAGCGAGATGGTGTGCCCATCGGACATGGTGCCGTCCCATTTAGCTCCCGATGCAGAAACACCAAAAGAAAATCCATTGGTTTGATCGAGGAAAGTATCGAAGAAAACCAGGAGGTTGTCATTACTACCAAAACTAAAATCGCGCCGATACGATTCCATAATTCTTTTGCCGGGAATTGTATCGTAAAAAATTTGAGCCAGATAAAGCGCCTTGTCGTCGTAAGTCATTAATATTACCGATTGCTGATGAGCGAAACCTGTATCAATCGGGAGTACGCGATAAAAATCATCCGCTTTTTGCGCATTCATCCAATCGGGTTCTTCTACAATTCCGTCAATATTAATGGTAGATTGAGCTTTCTTAACATGATAAATAAAGTCTTTATTGAAAGTATTAT
The DNA here is from genome assembly GCA_964476535.1 of uncultured Maribellus sp. Classification (GTDB taxonomy): domain Bacteria; phylum Bacteroidota; class Bacteroidia; order Bacteroidales; family Prolixibacteraceae; genus Draconibacterium. The sequence goes on along the minus strand of CAYZBC010000187.1, from coordinate 7,553 downwards.
TAATTGAATCGCTTTCTGATTTTTTAAATGAATTTGCTTCTACAGAAAAAACCAAAATAACGAATAGAAAGAACAGAGATATTTGTTTCATATTGAACGTTTACTTCATTGATTTAGGAAATGAGTGTGCAAAGATATTCAAGATATTGTTGTTACAAAAAAAATCTAATTAATACTAATCCAGAAAGTCCGGCTTCTTCGTTATGCTTGTCAGAAAAACAGTCATCCCGTTGTCAGCGGGACTCTTATTTTTTCTAATTTTGCAATCTTTTAATTCGAACTGATTGGTTCAAATACCTGCTTTTTAGAAAGTCTTTAATTAAGCCAGTAGGTCATTTTTAACACCAATGCACGATTTCTCGAATTCCATCCTCCCGGAATATAATTATCGGTATAAACCACATAAATATCGGACACCGGTTGATACCTCCACTGCAATCGCATGTTAATATTTACGTTATCGATCTGTTCGTTATACTGAACAAAAGTTGACCAAAAAAGCTTGTCGGTAAATGTTACGTCTAATTTTGGGCCCACTAACCAGAATTTTGTGTGTTCAAAAGGTTCTGGTAATTTCATATCGGTATAATTGAAATTCATAGAAAGATTAATAAACGGTTGGTAACGGTAATTTACTTCTCCCTGAATGTATTGAATTTCCCCATTATAAAAAGATCCTTTAGATGCCGTAGCTTTCCAATTAATCAAAGTTTTTCGGGTCGAAGTAAAAGTTGCAAATGCGCTTCCAAAATTGTAATTCGAACCTGCTTCAAGGTAATTGTTACTTACGTGAGTAGGGTCAAAATTATTTTGCAATTCAATAAAAACGTCTTTAATACCTGCCGAAAAAGTCGATCTGTCCTGAAAACTAAATTGATATGACAATTTGTTTTCGTGATCGATTTTATGGTATTCTTTGTTGAAATAAGAATTGTTTTCGAGTTTTAGACCATGACTTACAATCCATTTATTTGGAACAAAAAGATAGGTAATTTCAGGACTAATATGATTATACCCGGTGCGGGTTACAAAACCTGTTTCGGCTTTGTAATTTTCGCCAACAGATCGCTGTCCCAATTCAACTTGTAAATTTTGGGAACTGTAACTAATTGCAGCTCCCTGCGAATATTGGTTGCCTGGATTATCGGGTTGGAAAGAACGGTGGTAATAAAGTTTTCCACTCCAAAAATTATCTTTCGTAGCCAGGTTATAGTCAAACCCAACCACACGATTAAACATTGTTGTGTCCACCGGTTGATTAATGTATTCCTTATCAACGAAAATGAAACCAAGGTTGGAACGGGCAAAAATCTTTTTTTGTATTGATACAACCATAAAATTTCGAGACAGAAAATCACTGGTCTCTTGTGTTGTCATATTCATAAAACCTATACGCCAGTCGTTGCCAATTTTTCCACTCAACCGGGCGCCTGCTAATACAGAAGCATCCAACCCAATTCGTCGCGAAAAAAAAGGGGTCGTATTACTCGATCCAAATCCTGAAAAGAGGTCACTGTTTTCGAGGAAAAACTGCCGTTTTTCAGGAAAAAAAAGTTCAAAACGATCAATATTAGTAACTTGTTGATCGACTTCAACTTGCGCAAAATCGGGATTGTAGGTTAAATCAAGGTTCATAGATGATGAAATTCCTATTTTAGCATCGAAGCCAAAATCTTTTTTGTATTCGGATCCGGATCCTGTTTCTACATCATTGGAATAACTCCCAAAAATATACGGAATAAACGAATACATCATTTTGGATTTAGGCAGAGGTTCTTCAAATTTCATAACACCTGCATAAGCCAACGACGAAGTTGGGAACTGGCGTGGAACGGGAGCCCACGACGATTTCTCATTTGTTTTAAGGTCGAGCCGGCTAAAATTAACATTCCAGATTTGACTTCCCAAAGGATAACGAATTGATTTAAAAGGTACACGCATCTCTGCCGTCCATTTATCATCGTAATGTTTTACTTTCGATTCCCATTTACAGTCCCAGTTCAGATTACTTCCGGCACCATCATGCATAACTCCGTCCCATTTGGCTCCTGACGCAGAAAGCCCAAAAGTAAAACCATTGGTTTGGTCAAGAAACGTATCGAAAAAGCCAAAAAATTATCGTTGTTGTAAAAAGTAAAATCACGACGAAACGATTCCATAATTCGTTTACCTTCAACGGTGTCATTAAAAGTAAAAGCGAGGTAAAATGCCTTTTCGTCGTAAGTCATTAATATTTCAGATTGCTGATATGCAAATCCGGTATCAACGGGAAGTACCCGATAAAAATTGTTAGCTTTTTGGGCAACCATCCAATCCGATTCTTCAATTACACCATCAATTTTTATGGATGAAGTTGCCTTTTTTAACTGATAAATAAAATCCTTGTTGAAGGTATTACGAATTGTATCGTTTTTTGATTTATTCAAGGGATTAGCGAACAAACCAACATTTGTCAATAACAACAAAAGTAAAATTGAAAATCTCATTTCTGAAAAATTAATATAATTGATTTAGGAAAACAAAGCGTAAATATATCCAAAATGTGAAAACAATAAGATCTAAATTTGTTACGTTTTAAGGTAATTTAAAAAATTAGCCATATTCGGAATTTTAATTGAGATCCATCACCATAGAAGCTTTTTAGAAATCATCCATTCATTTTATTATGTGTTCTCTTTAATTATACCGCGTTGAATCTTCCTGGAATAGCTGGTGCTATTTGCGTCAAATCCGCCTTGTCTAATTAAAAATACATCATAATAATTCTAAAAAACAAAATTTAAACAGTTTCTTAGAAATAAAATGACAACTCTACATTTATGATAGTCGAAGGACTTAACCCATAATCATACCAATAATAGTAGCACTCATTAACGAAGCTAAAGTTCCTGCAGTTAAAGCCTTTACCCCTAATTTAGAAAGAAGCACCCGGCGAGATGGAGCTAATGCACCAATTCCACCAATTTGAATTCCGATGGATGAAAAATTGGCAAAACCGCATAAAATATAGGTTGCCATAATTATCGATTTAGGCTCAGAAAATACACCACTGGCTTTTAATTCAGCCAAACTAATGTACCCGATAAATTCGGTGAGAATTAATTTTTCGCCAAGTAATCTGCCAACTGTTACAATGTCTTCGGGACAGATTCCAATTAACCACATTAATGGAGCAAATGTATAACCTAATATAAATTGCAACGAAAGACCGTCGTACCTGCCATTTGTTCCAGCGGTAATCATGTCGTTTAAAGTTGTCCACTGGCCAATTTTGCCAATAATAAAATTGAACATGGCAATAAAAGCAATAAAAGCCAAAAGCATTGCAGCTACGTTTACAGCTAATTTCACTCCTTGGCTGGTTCCATTTGCAATGGCATCTAAAGTATTACTCCCAATTTTTTCTCGGGTAACCTCAATCTCTTTGCTAATTTCTCCGGTAGGAGGAATCAGCATTTTCGAAAAAATAATTGCCGCCGGAGCTGCCATAATAGATGCTGCAAGTAAATGTTTAGCAAACTCCAGGCGCAATTGCGGATCGTCTCCACCCAACAAAGCAATGTAAGCTGCCAAAACTCCTCCTGCTAGTGTTGCCATTCCTCCCGACATTACAAGCAACATTTCCGATTTACTCATTTTGTCGAGGTAAGCTTTAATTAGCAGCGGCGACTCCGTTTGCCCCAGAAAAATATTCCCAGCAACCGAAAGTGCTTCGGCTCCCGATATTTTTAATGCTTTGGTAAAAACCCATGCCAATGCATAAACCACTTTCTGAATAATTCCCCAATAAAAAAGTAAACTGGTTAATGCTGAAAAGAAGATTATGGTTGGTAAAACCTGAAACATAAAGATGAATCCATATGTTTCTGAATTCATTAAATCGCCCAAAAGAAACACACTACCTGCTTTCGTAAAATCTAAGATTTTAACAAAAATATGCCCGAGAAATTCGAAAGAAGAACGAACAAAGGGGACATACAAAACTCCAATTGCTAAAAATACCTGAATAAGCAAGCCAATAATGACGGTTCGCCAGGGTATGTTTTTTCGGCTGGAACTCAATAAAAAACCTATTAATACGAGTACTGCCATTCCCAATAATCCGCGAAACAAAGTAACAATTGAAAAAGGGGTTTCCCTTTTATTCGATAAAAGTATGACCGAATTATTACTGTTATTTTCTGGTTGAATAATTTGTTCAGATTGTTGTTGCACTGAATCTGAGGATTGTGCAAATGTTGGCTGAAAAAACAAAATGCCGGCTGCAATAGCCAGCAATGCAACAAAATATTTTGTCATACTGTTTTAATTTTTCTTTCTATTATCAATCTCATCCCTAATTATGGATGCTTTCTCATAATCTTCATTTTGAATGGCTTCATTTAATATCTCTTCTAATTCTTTTGCCGAATAATTTGCAAATGCCGAATCTGATGCTTCCGTTTCTTCACCAATAAAAGAGTCGCTTTTCGAAAAATCGTCTTCGGAATTTAATACAATTCCCGATTTAGTTAAAATCTCTTCGGAAGTATAGATAGGACATTTAAATCGAAGTGCCAAAGCAACCGCATCGGAAGTTCGTGAATCGATAATTACCACCTTACCATCCATGTCGCAAAGCAATTCGGAATAAAAAATACCCTCTTCCAATTTGTAAATAGTAACCTCCAATAAAACAATATCAAATGCAATGGCTATGTTTTTAATTAAATCGTGGGTTAGCGGTCGCGGTGGTTTTAAACCTTCTAATTGAATTGCAATGGCCTGTGCTTCAACTGGCCCAATTATTATTGGAATTCTCCGATCCCCATTTTCTTCGGCTAAAACCAAAGCGTAAGCACCTGATTGTGTCTGACTTACTGAAAGCCCCAAAATGTTTAATCGAATTTTTTGCATGCTGAAATTGGTCTGTTTATTCTGTCAAAGCAAATATAATAATGATTTTGGTTTAAGGGGAATTATTTGCACGCAAACAGAACTATTTTATAAGTTGAAATAAGTTATGTCAATTTTTTGAATTTGGAACATGATTCTGTTTCACTTGATTTTGTAGCATTTTATAATTTTTTCCAGACGATAATCTAATTTGAAAGGTGAATAATTTTAAAAATTTTTCAATTGTAAAGCGTACTAATTTTACTTTAAAATTGAAGGAGGTTCGCGCAAAATATTTTTTTGTTAATTGTAGAAAAAGCCTTTGAATGTCCGACGAAAATAAAACAACAATTATTTGCTAATCTTCTAAAAATAACTACTTTTGCAGTCCAAAAAATAATCCGTTTAGGCAAGAAAAGTGGAAAAAACGTTGTTTCCCGCCTACCGGTGTAAACTTTAAAATTGACATTATGTATGCAATTGTTGAAATTGCTGGGCAGCAGTTCAAAGTAGAAAAAGACAAAAAACTTTTTGTGCATCGCTTGGAAGCTGAACAGGGTGATTCATTGGATTTTGAGAAAGTTTTATTGGTTGACAATGATGGCAAAATTGCCATTGGAACACCAACCGTTAAAGGTGCAAAAGTAACAGCCAAAGTGCTGGAACATGTAAAAGGTGATAAAGTAATTGTTTTCAAAAAGAAAAGAAGAAAAGGTTACAAAAAGAAAAATGGTCACCGTCAGCTGTTTACTCAAATTCAGGTAGAAACTATTGTTGGATAATTAAAAAAATTTACCATGGCTCATAAGAAAGGTGCAGGAAGTTCGAGAAACGGACGCGAATCGGAAAGTAAACGACTAGGTGTAAAAATTTACGGTGGTCAGTTTGCAAAAGCTGGTAATATTTTAATTCGCCAGCGTGGAACAAGACATTTTCCAGGAGAGAATGTAGGAATGGGTAAAGATCATACCCTTTTTGCATTAATTGAAGGAACTGTTGTTTTTAGAAAAAAAAGAAATAATCGATCATATGTATCGATTGAACCTATTGTGGTTGTTGATGCAGCAGTTGCTGAAGCTCCTGTTGTTGTTGAGGCCCCCGAAGTAAAAGC
>CAYZBC010000187.1:0-1467 GCA_964476535.1 uncultured Maribellus sp. | reverse complement strand
AGGCGACGATTTGAAAAAGCTGGAAGGCGTGGGTCCAAAATTAGCTGAAATTTTAAATAGTGCTGGTATTGTTACTTATGCTGATGTAGCAGGTTCTTCAATCGAAAAATTGAAAGAAATACTGGAAGCTGCAGGAAGCCGTTATGCTTCTAAAGATCCGGCTCCCTGGATTGAACAAGCCAAAACGATGGCTTAATATTCATTCAAATTATTTTTGGGAACTTGTTTCCACTAAAATATTAAAAAAACTCTTGTTGTTTCCAACAAGAGTTTTTTTGTGGAATTTATTTTAGTTGAACATTATTGTTGCAAATTGACTTTTAAATGTTTATCGACCAAAGATTCTATTTGTCGTTATTTTTGTTTCAATCTTTCAAACAAATACCTGTTTGATTCTGAAATATACTCTCCCGCCGATTCTCCCATTTAGTAATTAATCATTACCGTACCTTTTTCGTATTTACCATTACCCAAATCCAACACATACACATAATTACCTGCCGGCAATCCACCAGTGTTGCCAATCGTCCATTTGTTTTCAGAATTACCCCACCACCAGGCATCTTCATTTGAACCCCAAACTTCTAAATTACCGTAATGTTCTTTTTCGAATAATTTATCGCCATTACGGTTGAATATTCTCATGATAGCATTCGGATACTTTTGAATACACAATACCTGGAAGAAATCGTGAACGCCATCGTCATTTGGCGAGAATCCTTCAGGAACAAATAATTCGCAATCCAGTGTTTTGTCCAGATATTCGGGATAACCGTCTAAGTCAAGATCATCGTTACTGTAATCGCCATCATTATTTAAATCTTCACTAATTGTCATGAATTCATCATCTTCATCGTTTACATCTCTCCAGTCTCTTGTTCCATCCTGGTCGAAATCCTGCAACGGAGCATTACTTCCCAATGAATTAAATGGATCATTCGGATCGTTCCATCCCCAAACGGTATCGTAAATGTCATCCAAACCATCGTGGTCGCTATCAATAAAAACGCGCGTTACATCCGGAACTCCATCAGCATTTATGTCGTGTCCCTCAATAAAGTCGAATACATTATCGTTTTCTGAATCGAGATCCAGATAATCAGGAACCGAATCATCGTCTGTATCAGCCGGAATAAATTCATATCCCCCATCCTCCGGATCGTAAGCATCGTCCCAACCATTGTTATTTGTGTCGAATCCGGTTGGATAAATATAGTTGCCCTCTTCCTGTCCTTCAATATTATCCACAATTCCGTCATCGTCTGCGTCAATGTCCCAACTATCGGGTATTCCATCCAGGTCAGAGTCAATTCTTGTATCTCCTTCCACAACATCTAAAATTCCATCATTGTCATCGTCAATGTCATCCCAGTCAGGAACTCCATCACAATCGTTGTCTGGAAGGATTTCAATATAAACCGTTGCCTGGTCGCACATCGACGGTAATCCCAAATCGCATATTTCGTA
>CAYZBC010000186.1:0-10077 GCA_964476535.1 uncultured Maribellus sp. | reverse complement strand
ATTGAATGGTTGCAAGGCAATACGATGCGTACCCCTGATTTATAATTGCAAGTGGCCCAATTGCTTTTTCAACCGATTTAAAATTAAAGTCTTTTATTACTCCAATTATCTCATACTTCATATCCTGTCCTCGTTGCATCTCAAAAGTGCCGCCAATGGGATTCTCTAAATTGTTTTTTCTTATAAACGTTTCATTAACCACCACTTTATTTTTGTCTTTCAAAAAATCATCTGAAAAAAGTTGTCCCATTACTAATTCCAATCCCATAATTGAAAAGAACTCAGCATCGGCACTAAAAGTCTCAAAATTAATTTTCTGCTCTTCGCCGTTTAAATACAGCTTAGTACCCCAGCTTGAAACTTGTTTGCCCGGATAGAATTGAGAAAGTGATACATTTTGTACGCCCGGTCTGTTCTGAAGTTCAGTGCTAATAATATCTTTTTTAAGCTGTTTAGTGAGTTTAATTGCGATTGTGTGCTTTTGATTAAAAACCAGATTTTTACTCCCATACTCAACTTGTTTATAAATCAACAGTGTAAAAGAAATCAGTGCGATGGAAATTACAAATTGTAATGTAATTAGCCCATTTCGTAAAAATGATTTTTTTGAATTTTGGTCAACTGTTTTTTTGAGGTTGTTAATTGCTTTTGACGATGAAATACGCCAACCCGGAACCAGGCTAAAAATCGAGCTAAAAATTATTGTACAAACGAACAAAACGAAAAAGAATGCCGGACTGGAAATCAGTTTTGTACTAAATTCAATACCCGTATAATTTTGAATAATCGGTGCAATTCCCCCAACAAGAATAACTGCTATTAATACAGCAGCAAAAAACAAAAGGAAAGATTCAACAAGTACATTTTTGAATATTGCAATTCTGGATGCCCCAATTACTTTTAACACACCGGTTTGTTTTATTTTTTCTGTCCATTGCGATGATGAAATATTAATAAAATTCACCAGGGCAATAATTAATATTAAAGCGGCAACAAATAGTAATATCAGGGTTTTATTCTTATTTCCCATTTGTACATAATTCTTTCCAAAAGTCTGTAATTCTGAAAAATAGATTTCGTTTAAAGGAATCAGGTTAATCTCTTCAACCCATTTTCTGCTTTCTTCAGGAAATACTGAAAAGACGGTTTCTGCTATTTGTTTCGGGTCCGAATTTTTATCTAAAAGCAGAAAAGTTTGAAAATTAGACCAACCCCATTCTTTAAATTCACCCTCGCTTGGTTGAAGAATTTTTCGGGTTTCGATAGATGTAATCGCACTAAAATCGAGAAATGAATTTCCTATTGGTTCTTCAATTACTGCAGAAACTGTTAATACCTGCTTGTTGTTATATTTGATATTTTCTCCAACAGCCGGGTTTCTGCCAAAAAGTTTATTTGCCAAAGTTTTGGTAATTACAACCGACATCGGATTCTTAAGTGCATTATCAGGATTTCCTTCTATTGCTTTGAATGTAAAAAGATTAAAAAATTCAGGGTCAGCAAAAATTAAATCAGAATTAATTGGTGTACCTTCTTCTGTTTGAAAAACAGGTGCATCCCAGGTGTCTGAAACTCTTACTGTGGTTTCCACTCCCGGTACATTCAAATCGATGTGTTCTTTTAAAATCGCAGGGGTGTTCATCCCGGCTCCCGGTTTTCCAATAAGAAAAACTCTTTCACCATTTTTATGATAGGAATCGGTAGTTAACTCGCTGTAACAATAAACCGATAAGATAATTACAAATACAAGACTTACCGATAATCCCAATAAATTTATCAGATTGATAACAGGCTTGCGAATAAAGTTCCTGATTATTGGTTTTATTATGTTTCTCATTACAAACTATTATTAATTATTCATCTCTCAAAGCCTCAACCGGGTTTCGCTGCCTGCCAGCTTTGCCAGCTCATTGTCTGGAACTTTGATTTTTCCAATTGATATTCAGATACTTTTTAAAATTAATGCTCACCCAATCTTATTTAGAGTTTGTGTAATCAAAAAATGAACCTCTATTGTAATGCTCAGTAAATCAATAACAAAGAAAATCTTGCGACATTCTAACTGTCAAAATATCATACACTCAGTGTCAATTTTTTAAACATCGTTTTCAGTCAGTCATCAAAATCATAGTTCAAAACTATTCGTATCGAAGTGCTTCAACAGGATTCCGTGTAGCCGCCTTCCAGCTTTGCCAGCTTACTGTTAATAATGCAATTCCCAAAGCCAGGAAACCTGCCAAAATAAATATCCACCAGCTTAATGTGGTTTTGTAGGCAAAATTTTCGAGCCATTTATTCATGGCGTAGTATGCAATTGGGGTGGCTATTACAAAAGCAATGACAACCCATTTTATAAAGTCACTATTCAGCATTGTCAGTATTTCTGATATTTTAGCGCCATTTACTTTGCGGATGCCGATTTCTTTGATGCGCTGGTTCATCGATAATATTGTTAATGTGAACAAACCCATACATGCAATTACAATGGCAATAATTGAAAAAATATTTAATGTGCCGGTTAGGTTTTGTTCTGGTTGATACAATTTTTTTATCTGGTCGGCAACGAAATTATATTCCAACGGATAATCAAATACAAATTTCTTCCAAACTTTATCAATGTCCGATAAAACAGTTGGAACCTGGGGATCAAACCGTACAATAATTTCATGAAGGAAAGTTGGATTTACCTGAAAATACAAAGGAGAAATTTCTGAATGAAGCGATTTGAAATTGTAATCCTCAACAATTCCTACAATTTGACCTTTAAAACCATATATTTCAAATTCCTTTCCGATGGGATCGGAGATTCCCATTTCCAAAACAGCTCTTTTATTTAGAACATAATTGGAAGTTCTTTTCTGCCAATTCACTTCATCACTGGGAAATTCTTTAGAGAAACTACGTCCTTCAATTATTTTAAGACCCAGGGTTTCAAAATAATTGTACGAAACAGGACTCCAGTACATCTCAACTTTTTTGTCTTCCGGTTTTCCTTCCCAATCCGGATAAGAATCGCCAATATTTATCGAAGAAGGTGATGAATAGCCAAGAGTTACATTTTTGATTCCAGGATTCATTTTCAACTCTTCAGCAAATACATCAAACTTTTCGTTGTAAATCCCCTGGCCAACATGCATATTTAGAGGAATAGTAATCAATTCATCCCTGGCAAATCCGGTATCTTGTTTTACTAAGTAATTGGTTTGTTTATGCATTAAAAATGTGGCAACAAACAGTACGATACATAATGTAAATTGAGCAATAACCAAAAGATTAACCAATTTGAATTTTCTGGTGCCAGGTGATTTGGCATTATTAAAAATTTTAATCGGTTTCTGCGATGATAAAACAACTGAAGGATAGATTCCGGCAAGTAGCGTAACAGAAATTACTATACTCAATAAAAGTAAAAGCAATTTATAATCGAAATGAAAAATTTGGGGCAGAAATGAAAAAGAATGAACGAATATTTCTGTATAAGTTACAAATAACAAAAGAGCAAAAATGCAACTTATCATCATCATAACTAAAACTTCACGGAAGTGTTCAAAAAACAAGATTGGTTTGGAAGCTCCGAAAATCTTTTTAATACCTGTATTTATCGAATGTTGTGTTGTTGTGCCAATGTATAGAAAAAGAAAATTTGCACTTGATATACAAAGAATGATTAGGGCAACCAACAACAGGATTTTTAAATATTTTACATTCGTTTGTGGAACCGACTCCCATAAAAATTGCTTTTCAACATGAATATCTTTTAAGCGCTGGAACGATATTTCAAGTTCGCTGTTTTCAATAAACTTTGAAATATAATTTTTAGCTTTTTGAGATACACCTTCCATATTTGTTTTATCCGCAAAGTGAATAAATGTGTTGATCTCGCTTTCATGTTTCCAACTGGGTTCGATCCAACTTTGTGTAAGTTTTGATATTTTTTCTAAAGGAAATACAAGTTCTCCCCGAAAATTGGAGTTAAGTTTAAAGTCTTTAAAAACTCCGGTAACTGTAGTTTCTTTGCGTTCGCCAATTTGCAAAATCTGTCCAATTGGATCGGAATTACCAAAGTATTTTTTTGCTGCTTTTTCTGATATTACAACAGAATTAGGAGAAATTAAACAATCAGAACTGTTTCCGCTAACCAATGGAAATGAAAAAAGGCTGAAAAAATTAGGGTCGGCAAAAATAGCCCCGATTTCGTTAAACTTATTTTCTTTTGCTGAACATGCCAGATATCCGTCAAAGAAATTTATCCGAACAGTATTTCTAATTTCCGGAAAATCTTTTTGTAAATTTTCTGCAAGCAAACTAAAAGTGTAAGGACTCTGTTGTTGATCTCGTTTCTGAATAATCCTGTAAATGTTTTCTGAATTTTCAATTTTTGAATCAAAGTTAAACTCCTGGTACACAAAGCTTAAAATTATTCCAGAAGCAACTAAACCTAAAGCCATACATATTATATTTATAACCGTAAGTTTTGGGTTTGTTCGTATCGATCGTAATATTCGAGCTATTTGTTTCATACTATTTGAATCTAATTATTCATATCTCAACGCCTCCACCGGATTCCTCGTAGCCGCCCGCCAACTTTGCCAGCTAACGGTTAACAATGCAATTCCCAAAGCCAGCACTCCGGCCAATACAAAAATCCACCAGCTTAAAGTGGTTTTATAGGCGAAGTTTTCGAGCCATTTATTCATGGCGTAGTATGCAATTGGGCAAGCAACAACAAAAGCAATAGCTACCCATTTTATAAAGTCTTTATTTAGTAGGGTTAATATTTCAGAAACTTTGGCTCCGTTTACTTTACGGATTCCGATTTCTTTGGTGCGTTGTTGAGATATAAAAAGAGAAAGGGCACTGATTCCGATAATGCTGATTAAAATTCCAAGAGCTGAAAAAGCAGAAAGAATTCGGCTCAAAATGGTTTCGGCTTTGTATTGTTGGGCAATTTTTTCATCCATAAAAAAATAGCTGAATTCCTGCCCCGGGTAATGAATATTCCAAACATCCTTAATGTTATTCATCGCTGTTTTTAAATTTCCAGGATTTATACGGATATGAATAAACCGGGCTCTGCTTTGCGATTCTCCTAACCAAAATGCAAAGTCTCCAATTTCATCGTGTGCCGATTGGTAATTAAAATCTTTGGCAACTCCAATAAAATTTATTCGTTGTTGATCGGGTTCAAGTTCCTGAGTTAGCTGGAAAGCATTTAAATCTTCCATGCTTCCATGTTTTTCCATTAGCCGTTTATATAAATGGTTGTTAATTACCATTCCCGAAATGGTGTCGGCAGAAGGAATTATCCAATTTTCAATCAACTGAATGTTCATTGTTTTTAGGTAGTTGTAATTGGCGAAAACAAATTCTGCAGTGCCATCAATTCCAAAACCATCAAGTGGCAAGCCTTGTGCAGGATAACCAAAATGCTGAGCCGAAAATCCAACCGATAAAACACTACTTTGTTTTTGCAATTCGTTGGCAAAAATGGCCGCGTCTTTCGAGTTATCTTTCAGGTTCAGAACTACTACATTCTCCTTGTCGAAACCCAACGATTTTTCTGAAATAAAACCGATTTGTTTGTTGACCAAAAGTGTACTTGAAATTAAAATAATAACCACTGTGACTTGCAAAACCAATAACGATTTTAATATTGTACTCCCCGAGAAGTTATTTCTTTCGGAAAGAATATCGAGGGTAGTTGTTTTTCGAAACAGGAAAAGACCAACAAAAAGTGCCGTTAATCCAAGACAAACCAATAGAACACCAATTATACTCAGGTAAATAATTGGCTCGGAATAATAGATGTTAAAATCGACTTCAAAAAATTGATTGATAAAAGGTTTTACAATTTCAATAAACGACAATGATATTGCAATTGAGATAACACAAAGGATTAGGACTTCAAACAAAATCTGGCTGGTTAGCTGAATTTTATTTGCTCCAACCGATTTTTTCAATCCCAGTTCTTTCGACCGCTTTATTAATTTGGCAACCGTTAAATTGATAAAGTTTAACAAAGAAACCAATAAAATAACCATCGAAATAATGATAAACAACCCGATGTTTATTTTGCTTGAACTCTCTTTTAACTCAAAACGGAAATCAGATTTTAAATGAATATCGGCAAGTGGGATAAGATTAAAATCATACTTTTTAGGACCGCGGGTTTGTGTCAGGTTGCTGGCGTCGAAATAAGCAAGCAGTTTTTCGGAAACCTGCTTCGGATTGGTGTCATTTCTCAATTTAAGGTAGTTATAAACCCACTGTACTTTTTGACCGGGCAATGCAGTGTAACGTTCGTTTAAAGCACCTTTTTGAGAAAGTAAAATGTGATAATTAAAATGCGTTTTGGGATGCGTGTTTTTAACCACTCCTCTAATTTCATATGAACCTAAATTTCGAACATATTGTAGTGCTTCTATTTCAATAGATTTCCCAATTGGATTTTCATTTTTAAAGTATTTATTTGCAAAGTCTTCCGAAATAAATGCGGTATTTGGGTTTGATATTTCTGACAGGTTCCCAATTTTACTTTCAACCGAAAACAGTTTGATAAAACTTGCATCAACCGACATTATATCTTTCTGTTGAAAAGACTGTTCATTCATTTTAATCGTTCCCAACTGGCAATGCGAAAATTGTGTGGCCTCTACAATTTCAGGAATTGTAACGGCGGCTTTATTTATTATTCCCAGGCTTCTTGCCCAAGTTGTACTTTCCCGACCTTCGGGAATTGAAATAACACGATAAATATTTTTATAATCGGTAAAATGCTTATCGAAGCTTTTTTCGTTTGCTACATAAAGAAAGAGAATTAGAAATGAAAAAATTCCAATTACTAAACCAAAAATTGTTATCCCTGAGAAGCCTTTTTCTTTAAAGATTCTTCGAAATATTAGTTTTAAGTTATGCCAAATCATATCAAAATCATTTGTTGTGTTTTTACCAAAAATGTCATTTCCAAATTCATCCTAAAAATCAAAGTTCAAGACTATTCATATCGCAACGCCTCCACCGGATTTCTCGTTGCCGCCCGCCAGCTTTGCCAACTCACGGTTAACAATGCAATTCCCAAAGCCAGTAACCCAGCCAGGGCAAAAATCCACCAATTTAAAGTAGTTTTATAGGCAAAGTTTTCGAGCCATTTATGCATGATGTAGTATGCAATTGGAGTAGCAAGTAAAAATGCAATGGCAACCCATTTTATAAAATCTTTGTTGAGCATGGTAATTACTTCCATTACTTTTGCGCCACTTATTTTCCGAATGCCAATTTCTTTTACGCGCCTGTTTATTACAATTAGGGTTAATCCAAAAAGTCCTAACGATGAAATTATAATAGCAATTATCGCAGCATATGCAATTATTTGGCTCCACCTTTCTTCCGATTGATACCGTTGGTTTAGTTGTTCATCCCAAAATTTAAAATCCAGCTCTTTATCGGGTGCAATTTTTTTCCATGTGTTTTGAATAAAGGGAATCAATTGGCTTAATTGTGCTGAGTGGTATTTGATAAAAATGAATTTGCCCCTGTTACTGTCTTCCGTTCTTGGTAACAACATTAGCGGTTCAACTTCTTCTTTCATCGAGTCGTAATGAAAATCTTTAACAACTCCCATAATTCGATAATCGGTTCCATCCATGCCTATGGTTTGCCCAATTGCATCCTCTTCAAAACCAAGAAACGACAATAGCTTTTCATTTATAATAATCGACTGGTTGGAGGAACTCGTTTCTGAGAAGTTTTCGCCATGAATAACTTTTAAGCTCAATGTAGATACGTAATTGTGATCGACACTTAATAATCTGGCTTGAGAAAGTTCTCCATCTTTATTTTTAATAAAATTAGAAGAACGACCTCCTATGTAATCTCTGTCGGTTAGGGTAAGATTAATAATTCCAGAGTTATTTCTGAGTTCATCCCGAAGTGCAATTTTCTGACTATTATTAAGATGGTATATTCGAAGGTCAATTATATTCTCAGCAGAAAAACCGAGATCTTTATATTTCATAAAGTTAGTTTGGCGAACTATCGATATGGTTACAATGATTAGAATAATGGAAAGAACATATTGCAAGGTGACAAATAGCTGTGTGATACCATTTTTATTTCCGCTTTTCAGATTTTTTGACAACAACAGATTGGGTTGAATTTTCATCAGTTTTAAAATTGGAATTACACTGGTTGCCACAACAACTATCGATAAAATTAAAACAATAAAAACTACAATTTGGGGAATATTAATTATTCCAATGTAGATTTCTGTGTAAGCCAATTGATTAAATATAGGCAGGAGTGCAGTACAAAGAAATGCCCCAATAACCAATGCGGTGAATGTTAAAATAATATTTTCAGTAAAAAACAAACCGAATATATTTACGGATCTTGCTCCAATAGCTTTTCGGATACCAACTTCTCCTACTTTCTTAAAAGCCTGGCTCAACGAAAGCATCATATAATTACTACAAGCTATTATAAGAATTAGAAAACCGATGGCAGAAAGAATATACAAACTGGTTTTACTGTTGTTTTCTTCGTAATCAGAATCAATTTTACTAAGATAAACATCGTTAAGTGAGATTGAAAAAGGAACAAAACAATCGGCTGTGTTTGCAAAAATATTCCTGCTTTGTTGTTTCGTCACCAAATCTTTATAAAACTCACTAATTGTTTTATTAATTTGTTGTTCGGCAAGGAGAGCATCTTCTTTATTATTTACTTCATAAAATATAGATGAGTTACCAAAGGTATTGTTCGACTGAGAAAATACTGCTTCATATTTATACGGAATCAATGCATCAAACTGGATGCTTGAGTTTTTAGGCACATCTTCCATAATACCTGAAATTACAAATGGCTGTTCACCAGTATTCTGAAAAAAAACATGCTTACCCATCAATTCTTCCATGGTACAAGAATTAATAGCTTGAAATTTATTCGCCAGGCGCGATGATATTACAATTTCATCAGGATTTTCAAATAATTTTTCTTTGTTTCCAATCAATAATTTAAAACTGAACATATCAAAAAAGTCGGATTCGGCAATACAAACTTTTTCTTCAAAATTATTCTCTTCAAATATTAATGTTGGTCCGTGTGCACTGCGAAAAGAAGTGCAATTTTTTACTTGTGGTATTTTATCTTTAATAATACCGGATAATTTATAATCAAAAAGAAGACTTGTGTTTTCCCCTCCATTCGCATATTTAGCTGAATAATTGGACCTAAAAATTTTGTCTTTATTTGTATGAAAATTATTGTAGCTGAACTCCTGAGATACATACATATAGATTAATAAAAGACATGCAAACGCAACTGTTAAACCTCCAACTGTAATAAAAGAATTTATCTTGCTTTTAAGAATATTGCGAATTGCCAAACGGATGTTACTTTTCATGGTATATTATATTTTTTCTTCAAAATCATTTAAGCTATTAATTATTTATACATCAAAACTTCCATTCCCTTGTCTGAATCAGGATTTCCTTGATTTTGGGATTATCAGGATTTATATTTCCTGAATAATATTTATAAATGTATTCTTTCTTCATAAACCTTGTGCATCATTTAATCCTGTAAGTCCTGATTCAGACATTCTTATTCGTACCTCAAAGCCTCCACCGGATTCCTTGTAGCTAGCCGCCAACTTATTACAATTAGTAATTAATAATGAACAATTAATAATTGATATTTCATTTTCAGTTGTTTGTAGATGTTTTGATTATTGAATACAATATTTTCAACAATTCAGGAAGATCAGACCTAATTGAATTAAAAGCCTCTATCTCCAAATACCCCGTTTCGTTTAACAACCTCAACCAATAATCAGTTTCTCTTGCTTCTTTGTATGTAATACTCATTTTTGCCTTAAAATCAGCTTTTGAGATACCACCTACCGCTTCTTCAGCATTTGCTCCTATCGATGTGCCGCTTCTTAATACTTGTTTGCTAAGTATATATTCCTTTTTTTCAGTAGATAAATGTTGGTACATCTTTACGATTCTTACTGCAAAACTGTACGATTTTGCAAGTACTACATTTTTATTCTCGCTCATCGTTTTTCAAATTATTCAT
>CAYZBC010000185.1:0-10110 GCA_964476535.1 uncultured Maribellus sp. | reverse complement strand
GGAAAGGTTTGGTGCGAACCATCATATTTGGGACGGACATAACAATTGTACGTTGAATTATATAAATCTGTCAGTCGTTCTTTAAACTCTGGTTTTTGTTGATTCAACCATTCTGAAAATCCATTCCTTATTTCATCAATTTTACTGTTGGCCAGTTGTATGGCTTCGGCATCTCTTACTTTTACTTCCTTATCATCAACAATTATGTTTTTTGTAATATTTGGCGTGGTGTTGACCAGAGCGTGTTTCATCAGTGCCACCCCGTCGAACAACCTGCTTTGCGATTTTATGGCATATTTCTCGTAGATATTGGCATTAGTAAACTGAGCCTTTACCGAGAATTCGTCAACTGATGGTGAGAAGTGAATATTTGTTTCTGTTTTAAATAAATGCGATGCATACTGGCTGTAAATATTTGCAGGAATCCACCGTTCCCCGAAATTAAAATCCAATTCATCAAAAGGAATTGGTTGCGGTTTTGCATTTTGCAAGGCTTTTAATGATTCTTGTGCTGGAATATCGTTGGGATGTATTTTCAAATGGTCACCAATCTTCTCCGCTTTTTCTACTACATTCCCGGCTATAAACTTGTCTGCAACTTCGTAATTCTGAACCAGCGGATTATAATAAATACGACCGTGAAGTTCATCAACCAATTCTTCCCTGCTCTTTCCTTCCAATAGCGAAAGCATGTAGGTAGTATTTACTTCACCAAATTTGTTCAGTGATGCTGCAAGGGCTTCTTCAGAGTTTTCAACCTGTTCCAATTGATTGGAATTAAATGCAACCGGATGATTAAAAATATCTGCTTTATGCAGTTCTCCATTGATGCCTCTTTCCAAAGCCAGAATTTCATTTGCCCCCGAATCCATCTTTAATAATCCAAGATTCTTTGAATTATTCAGCTGTCCATACTTCGCAACAAAACTATCGTAATGAGAATTCAGCAATTGACGGCTGGCACTATCTTCCTTTAGGTCGTTGGCTTCGTTATTATATAATTGGTGATAGCTATCTCTGATATTTATATAAAGCATTGCTTTGGATTGTTGGATTGGATTTAATCTCAACTGCTTGAAAGTTGCACGGTCCCCATCCAGTTCTTTTAGAAAACCGACCTGTCCGCTATCCTTTACCAAACTTCCTGCTTTGTGATGTGCTTTTAAAATTTCGGAAAACTTCCTTGTCTCTTGTAATTGAGTTTTTTCAATAGTAGTTTCTTTTCCCTTGTTATTGTTCGGTCGGGAAAACAGGTTAAGCTGTTTGCCTTTAGTTTTTCGTGATTGGTGTTTCCTTATCGGTTTATGTTGAGTTCGTTCTTGCGGGCTAAAATCAAATAAATCGTATAGTGTAATCGAAGGTTGCTGAATGTTTACTGAGTTTGGTTTTACAGTTTTTTTTTGAGGATGGACTGATTCGGTTATTGATTTTTTCTCCTGAAATAAAGTTAAGTTGAGGTTTTTAGCCAAATCTGTTTGAAGCATTTTTTTCAGGTCGTCAGCAATTCCATTTATTCCTCCTTTATGAATAAAAACCTGAGCCGGTTTTCCGTAGGGGTCGGTATCAATAAACCCTTCAGTATGTACTACTCTCTGGAAATTATTGAAATAAGCATTGTTGTAAACTCCCGAACTGAGTTTTTCGCTTCTAACAAAATCCTTTTCTTTGGGAGTGAGTTGATTCTTTTGGCTGTTTTTCTGTAGAACTATCAAATCGCTCCCCACCTCTGTTCCTGCATATTCGCGAAATAAATTATTGGGCAATCGAATAGATGAAACCAGATTACTGTTTTCCATCAACCACTTGCGGACCGGTTCATTTTTTGGGGAGTTCATTACTCCCTGCGAAGTGATAAATGCAAGAATCCCGCCTTCTCGAAGCGTTTCAATTCCCTTTAAAAAGAAATAGTTGTGAATACTCCTGCTTGCCTGTTGTTTTACTTTATTCTTACTCTTCAAAAATGAAATATCAAAAGCTGCGACGTCTCCAAAAGGAATATTGGACGAAACCACATCGAAATAATTATTAAATCGGCTTTCAATTTCCTCGAAGCCCATTACCCTCATTCTGTCGTTGGGGTATAAATGTGAAAGGATTTTTCCGGTAAGTAAATCCTTTTCAATTCCTGTTGTTTGGACTGTCTCGTTTTGATTTTTAAATGCTGAAATAAATTCTCCCAAACCTGCTGACGGGTCAAGGAACTTCGTTGGTGAAACACCGTTTTTTTGCAACGATTCAGCTAAAACCTGAACCACTTCGGGGGGTGTATAAAAAGCGGTTAAGATGGAGTTCTTCAGGCTGCCCAGATATTGTTTGTATTGTTGCTCCGAAGTTGAGTTTTTCTTTAGTGTATCGTGCAGCTCTGCAACCAATGGGAAAAGTTCCACTTCTGAATTTGGCCAATGAACAATATCCGAAAGTTCATCTACCGGATTCAGAATACATTTTAAAGCCCCGAAACCTACATATTGTTTCAGGGCTTTGGTTTCTTCCGGGCTTGGGCTTCGATTCTCTTTTTCCAAAAGGAAACAGAGTTTTATCGCCTCAATATTTGTCCTGAGATGTTTCTCTTTATTGAAGCTCATTTTCTTCGAAGTAAATTGAAAGGACTCCCGTTAGTTCAGTGTAAAGGCTGTTAAACATATCACTGAAAGCAAAATTGTCCGACAGCGGGTATTTCGCAAAAACAGCATCGCACTCTGGAAGTAGCCTAATGGCAATGTCTTTTGCCTCTCCTATAGGAACTGTTCCTGAAAACTCATTCCAAAGAATGGTAACTAGCATATCGTGTTTTGAAAAATGAAGCCCTTTGTAAAGGACTTCGTGAGCCAGTTCCTCTGCTTCCTGGTGGTTATGCCCGTTTGTTATTGCTTCGGAATAAATCTCTGCTGCATGGTCGCCACGCGTGTTTAAAAACTTGGTATCTCCCGTTAATTCAGGATGGCTTTCATATAGAAAATGGAGCAAGGAGAGTTTAAACCATGATAGTTCTTTTTGTGTATTGTTCATGACTTTGGATTTTGTGTGAAAAATTATGTTTGATGATGGAGAAGAAAAGGCGTCCGGGATTCCCGAACGCCAACCACAGTTATATGGTTTTGCAATGTTTTAGGTCTTACATTGAATGTGACTTCGAACGGTTGCGCGTTGCAGTTTGCTGACGCTCGGAAGGTTTTACCTGTTCTTTTGCAAGCGGCTCTTTTATATCTTTGGTTGCCTCGTTGGTTTTACCTCCTGAATTGACGGCTACCTGTGTTTCACTTTTGTTGTCTGGTTTTATCTCTGCACCTTTTGCCTGGGCTTTATCGGGATTCCACTTATAAAAATCGAGTTTGCCTTTTTCGTCATTTATTTTAATGTAGGCATTAAACTCCTGGCCCTTTTTGTCTTTCATCCCGGTCACATAAATGGTTTCACGCTTTTCCAGTTTTTGTTGCTGTTCTTCGTTCAAATCTTTTCCAAGCAAAGAACCTGGAATTCGAACTGGTTTCTGTTCACTGGTTTTTTCTTCTTGTTTTTGTTGCTGGTTGAAACGGAAACCTATACCACGTTTATCGGCATCAACTTGTAAGTGGGCATTAAATTCCTTTCCGCTCCTTGCTGTCATTCCTTCCACGTACACAGCTTTACCTTCTGCCAATTCCTTCTTTTGGTTCTCATCCAACTGAACTCCTTTTATGGTATCCGGGATTTTGATTTTATCAGCACGGGCAGCAACCAATTCATTGGTCAACTTATCGATGGATAGAAATACCGGTGTTGTTACACCTTCTTTGTATTGTGGGTGAATTACTCGTCCGGAATTACCCGTTTTTAGAAGGTTGTTTTTATCATCATCAGTCAAGGTTACACCGAAATAAGGTCTGTCCAGTTCCGGCTTATTTCGTACTGCATGAACAACTACCTTGAAATTATCATCAGCATCTTTTCTAAATGCAAGTCGGGCATCGGTGCGAATGGTTAGGTCCTCGGTTTTTAATGTGATTGGGATTAGACCAGGCGACTTTTGATAATTAAGCATGGCATCGAGATTTTTGGTATTTTTCAAAAAGTCTTTCGATACGCCCAGTTTCTCCAACTGTTTCCAGTCGATTTTGCTTTCGTCAATCAAGTTACCCTTCTCCTGCTTCTCTTCCTTTTTCACAAACTGTTCAGGCTTAACTATGTGTTTTTCCAACATCTCTTTATTTGTTGGAGTTTCTGGTGTTTTAAGCATCTTGTCCAGCACAGTTGCTGTTTTCTCCACCAAATTAGCAGGCACTTTGAAAAATTGAAAATCGGTAGGATTTTTATACTGCCTCTGGAAATTGGTAAAGAAATTTTCCAAAGGATTTCCGTGCCGGTCGATTTTCAAAAAACTGTCAGAATTGGCTTGTTTCGGAATTTCCGTTTTTAACTTACCGTTTTTATCAAAACCATTTACAGCTTTTAGTTTACTCTCACTTTTTTCTTTTACCAGAAGTACATCCTGGTCCTTTAATTTTTGTTCCATAATACATTTCTTTTAATGTTAATAACTTAAATGTATTGGAGTTTTTTCTTAAAATATTGGTTTTCAGGAGAAGTGGCAGTGTTTGTCTTTATGACGGTAGTATCTGTCTAAAAAACATAAAAATTGGTCTGAAATAAAATATGTCTTGTCCAATTTTTTCACTAATTTGTAGGAGAAAGAAACTGAAAAGTCAAAAGTGCATATGACTATCATTAAAAGAAATTAAGCTTAATTATTCTGCTAAATATTTCTTCCAGAAAGTCCTCAATTGGGACAATTTTCATTAAAAGTGGTATAAATATTGTGCGATTTTCTCTTCAATTAAATTGTGCTCCTTCTGTCGATTTATGGTTGTGATAACAGACTCTTAACCTAATTATCAATACAGGCTATTCCATAGATTTTTAACAAAATCCTCTACGATAAGTGATTTATAACGTTTTAAATAAAGTTCAAACCCGACGGCTCTATGAGAAAACTCTCAGATACGAGATTTTTTCAGGTTCTGGTATATTCTTCAGAACCCGAAGCCGATGCGCAAAAGATTAACGAGTATTATAAAGAGTTTTCGTCCACCTTATTTCATGAAAGTGAGCATGCTACAAATCTGATTGGATTTGTAAATGAACTATGTTTTGCACGTGTTGAGTTAAAGCCTTTAATCGAGAACATGGACGACATCGACCAACACTTGCCTAAGTTCAAATACTATAAAAAGGTACTTGACTTACTGGATTTTCAAATAACCTTCACAGAAAAGAGGTTTAAATATGACAACAATTCAAATAAAACCTCACAGTACCAAGATACGTATAAAAACAGAACACCGACTATTCCAGAGAATTCTTCGCACGGAGAAAATACTTACAATTCTAAAAATCACAAAATTCGTTGGACAGGTTCAAATATTGAATTAGTAGAATTGGGATATGCATTATTTGCTTCTGATAGCATTAACGATGGTGATGTGCAGATAAATACAATAATGGAATTCTTATCTGATATTTTTGATTTTGACATAAAAGGATTTTATCATGCTTATTGTGACATCAGAGACCGCATGGATAATAAAACAATCTATATCAACAAATTGGAAAAGAATTTATTATTGAAAATGGAAAAAGATGATATCAAAAAAGACAAAAGGAGATAAATAAGCGATTGATATTTACAACTCATAAAACCGAACAACTACTAGTTTACCAAATGTGCCAACTCAGGGTCATTCTTAATCCTATCCATTTCATCAGCAACAATTTGTTTAGTTTCCTCCTTTATCCTATTGTAATTGCCCTCAATCTGAGCTTTCATTTGGTTATTCCCAAACTCGTCAGTAAAATTTGTAATTACCGGTATCTCTTTATAAGTTTTGGTTTCTTTGGCCACCTTTTCATTATCAACCACAATCTCCGCATGAAAGATTTTTTGTTCAATGCGTTCGTCAAAATTATCGGAAACGGCACCCACAAAAGTCCCCTGTGTGAGATTGCTGATTTTTGAACCGGGAATCAGTAGGTCCATTTGGGTATTAATGGAAGTAGATTTATCCTGACGGTTAATAGTCATAGATTGTCGTTTTTGTAATACTTTTCCAAAACGTTCAGAAAGTGTTTTAGCTGTTTCGCCAACCACCTGACCACTAAAAATATTACCAACCGTATTCATTACCACCTTTGCTTCTTTGTCGCCGTAATCACGGTTTAGCTGCGAGAAATCCTGAAAACCTAGACAGACTGCCACTTTGTTACTCCGTGCTGTTGCAATCAGGTTATCCAATCCACGGAAGTAAATGGTAGGAAGCTCGTCAATAATCACCGAACTTTTCAGCTGTCCTTTTTTATTTATCAGCTTTACTATCCGGGAATTGTAAAGTCCCAATGCTGCTGAGTAAATATTTTGACGGTCGGGATTATTTCCAACGCAAAGTATCTTCGGTTCGTTTGGATTATTAATATCCAGTGTAAAATCGTTGCCAGACATCACCCAGTATAATTGTGGTGAAATCATCCTTGATAGTGGGATTTTAGCACTGGCAATTTGTCCTTGCAACTGGTCTTGTGCTCCGCCTTCCCAGGCATCCATAAATGGGGAGAGGTAGTTTTCCAGTTCAGAATAAGAAGTAAGGATAGTAAAAATATCAGCATACTTTTTATTCAAAAACTCAATGGCATGAGGGAAAGTGCAATACTTCCCGTTTTTGTAAATCTTGAGATACCAAATAATAGCTGCCAAAAGTATAATTGGCGATTCAACAAAAAAGTCACCCTGTTTTTGAATCCATGTTTTATTTAGGTTCAGCATAATTGTATAAGCCGATTCGTACGCATCAGAAATATCAGTCATAAATTCTTGTGCAATCGGATTGCAACGATGGCTTCGCTCCGGGTTATCAAAATTAATGACGTAAAATTTGGGTGGAACTTCATACTTGTCGATGTTCTTCAGCAAAGTATTGTAAGCAATAACACTCAGGTCGTCGTACTTATAATCGTATATGTACATACTAAAACCTTTTTGTATTTGCTGTTTGATATAGCTGTTTACAATGGCATAAGACTTACCACTTCCAGGAGTTCCCAAAACAATACTGGCTCTGAATGGGTTGACCACGTTTATCCAACCATCATGAACTTTGCCTTTATATTGAAAACGGGTTGGCATATTTATGGAATATTCATTTTCCATCAGTCGGGTTTCCTGCATAAAACTTTCGTTTTCATTGTTAAAAACATCTTCCATCAGGTTGTTTTTGAGCAAGCGGCTCATCCATAATCCTGCCTTCAAAAGAAAGATGTACCCGAGTGCAAGAATAAAAACATATAGTGCCGTTCGGTACATTAATGGAAGTGACAATTTCAGAATCCATCCGTTAAAGAAGAATAAAACAATCCCCGAAACAAGAAATACATTAATCCTTATCCACGTAATTTTCTCTTCTTTTACTCCTCTTGTTCCAAGGCACGACAACCCAATAAAAAGAAGGCAACATAGTTTTGTCCAAAGAGGATTTGAAAACAATCCCGTTGTTTTTTGAAAATTAAGAAGGATTTTATCTACCACTCCCACATTCATATCAGAAGTTTGAAGCGCTTCATAACAAAACCAGTATATATGGATAATGGCAATCAGGATACTAACTGCACGTAACAATTCAATAATTTTTGCAAGGCTTCTTACATCGTCTTCATTCTGCATAGCGTTAAAATTTTCGTTTATGTTTCTTCTTTCTTTTCATTCTCCGGATAAATGCTTCTTCTTCATAATTCTCACCCTGGCTTTCAATATCAATCAAGCCTGTCAAATTTTCAATTGAGGAGTTTGCGGCCTGTATCGCTTGTGGTTGTTTTTGTTCAGGAGAATTTGGTTCACCGGTAGTTTGCTCCTGTGTATTAAATTTCTCATGAAATACATTGGCAGAAAAATCTTTACCTAATCGAGAGCCGTTAAAAACAAATTTCTGTTTGTGGTCGATAAATGTTACACCGTAAATACGACCTGAGTCATTTTTTCGAAACAAGACTGTGATGCCGTTTTTTAAAAGTTCCTTTTCAAAATCGTCCTGCGTTTTGCATTTCTGTATCGCTTTTGCAATTATGGCTTTTGGCCTTTCCTTTAGATTTCTATTATTGACCAATATTTTAGACTTTGCCATTCGTTGTTCAAGGGTATTTATTCCTACAGATTGTCCAAATTTTGATGATTTAATTGGTGTCATACAGACATCCCCTTTGTCGTTGGTTGCCGCATATACAATCCCACGATAAAAACGACCTCTTGATTCACCTTTTACTTCAATTGCTTCAACATTACAAATCGAAAGCAAAGCTTTGTACTCAAGAAATGACTGGAAATGCCAACTCTCTGCAACAGGCAGAATTACATTGGAAATTTGGCGTTTGACGTTTCCTGCATCATGTTGAACTTTTTTCAAGGGGAAACCTTGCATCATTTTTTTCTTATCGGCAGGTATTAAGCCGTGTTTCTTCTCCAATTCACGGCATATTTTCATCGAACGACGATTTTCATAATTGTGGTCAAGCTTAACGCCGTTTTTATCAACCCTTAACGAAACAATATGCAGGTGGTGACGGTCAATGTCCTCGTGTTTGTACACCAAATAAGGTTGGTTGCCATAGCCCAGTTTTTCCATGTACTCATGTGCCATTTCATTTAATTGCTCATCAGTCAGATTATCCTTTGGGTCTGGATTCAACGAAATATGAATAATTGGCTTTTTTGTCTGTTTGTTTGCCAGCAAATAAGATTCGAAGGTCTTGAAACAAACTTCAATACTAAAGTTTTCGTCTGGCGGTTCGTGCATTAAATTATGCGAAAGTACTTTTGCCTCTCCCTTATCAACCTTTTGCTGATTATATGACAATGCACCATAAAGCGAGCTTCCTGAACCTATTTTTGCAACCATTTATATAATATTTTACCGTTCGACAAAATAAGCGAGCTTCTTTTGTTCTCACTTACCCAAATATTTCTCTTCAAATTCCCGGGTTAAATCCATTACTTGTTTATTGGTTGCAACCAATTCGAAGGTTGCTTTTTCGAGTTTATGGAGAAATGCAAGTGCTTTTCTTTCGGAAAAAGTGTTCTTTATTGCTTTGGTAGTTTGGTTGTAATTGACGCCAATTGCACGAAATTGAGAATAGAAATGGGTCAATCTCATACAATAATCTATCGTTCCTCTATCAATTTTTACAACTTTTACTGGCTTCTCGAATATGCAGGCTGTTATATAATGTGCCTTAACTTCCATTCCCGATGCATCAAATTGAGTCAAAAACCTGGCATGTTCCTGACGGGTAAAATTTACTGTGTACCGAAAAATTGCCGGGTCATCTGCCTTTGGTCTTCCTGCTTTGTTCCTTTTTCTCTTTATCATTTTCTGAATATTTTATGGTTTCTAATTCTGCTCAATTCACATTATGCGTTAGTGCAATTCTTAAAATAGATACCCGACTTCGGAGGGATATCTCAAGTGATTCCGTGCAGCCGAAAATATTTCGCGCTGCTTGGAATACAACTTGCTGTGTGCCTATGCACACTTTGTTAGCGTTCGGTATTTCTAATGCTTGCCTTAACATTTTCGAGTGCTCATATTTCTTGTTAAAATTCTTCATGGGACAAAGTTACAGGAGCATTCTGAATAGTAATCACCTTGAAATCAGACAAAGGCAGACAGTTGACGTCAAGTACTTCCAGCCTCTTAAAAAACAGGTAATCGGATGATTTTTATCTGTTCATTTGCCAATATGAATACACAATTATTGAAACAAAACAAGGAAGAGATGAAGGATTATTTGAAGTATGGATTACTGGTTCAAACATTAAAACAATGGATTATTGAAAAGTTAGCTTACATACCTGAATGAATATTTGAAAAGCACAACAATTCATCTAATGTGTATTTGAATGTTTAAACGTTTTAACGCTTGAATATTTAAACGTTTAAACGGAAAATTATTCACTCAATCGCATAAGTAATTATTGGGCTGAATGATTGGTTACCCGAATAAAGACAAGATGATTTAAGAGCATAATTAATTAATCGATAAAATAAATATTATGGAGAAAGAAACATTATTTATTGCCTTCAGCACACAAAA
>CAYZBC010000184.1:0-10123 GCA_964476535.1 uncultured Maribellus sp. | reverse complement strand
TTTTCAGAAGCAGGTTTATTGTCGCAATTTGAGAAAGAAATTATTATTAAAATAATTAAAAAAACAGATAAATTAAATGATGATTTCATTTCATTTTTTTACAAGTGATTATCCAAATGTGGCATTTATACTCAGCATATTTGAAAAGCATTTGACATCGTTACTGAGGTTCTTATCTTCAAAAGAATCATTGATTTTCACTTTCTGGTTTATATAAATAGTACCATTTCCAGAAAATTGATCATTGAATGTACTTCCCTGACTGTAGGAAATTGGATTCGAAATACCAAATTTGATTTGTTTAGCAGAGCATACTATTCCCGACATTGTACTGGTTGTTATTGTTGAGGTATTGGCAACAAGAACAACCACAGGAGTATGTGTATCTATTGAAATAGAGTAGTTATTTCCGAAATTTAGGTTTAATTCACATCCAGACCTCCGAAGGAAATCCATTGTTACAATAGTATCAGGGGAAATAATTGCAGATAAAAGAGTTAATAATTCTTCCCCACCAGGGAAAATAGAATCTGTTTTTTGATCAGAACCTGCTGTTGTTTTTAACGTTGGAATAAGTGTTGAATAAGCAAATACGTACAAACAAAAAAACAGAATCAAAAATGGTACTTTCATTTTTTGATCTATTTCATTAAATAAAATGAACGTTTAGTGGTTTTTTAGGGAATTTGCTATCATTTTTTGCTTCAATGTTCAAATTACAATTTAATTAACTTAAAAACAAATTTATTAAATCGCACAATTGCTCAAAATACTTACCCAATATCAACTTTTATGTATGGATTATTATTTTAGAATTCTTAGGACATCTGAATTTCAATTTTCAAAAACAAACTATCCTCCTTTAATCTCTCAATGGAAATATTGAATAGTTTTTTGCCATCAGCGAAGTTTATACATCTGCCCCGGCATTACAACCAACACATTTTTAAACTCTAACTGTAATAACGTAGTTGATACTTTACTGGCAGCCAATCCCATTTTGGCCGAGATTTGATCGATAAAAAGCTCACCCTCTTTTTGAAGGAGATCAACAATTTTCTGCTCTTGTTCATTCAGGTCAACAAATAAACTGGATTGAATATTTTCCTTTTTTGTAGTGTTTTCCCAACCCATGAAAAATTCCAAATCATCGATTCCATCAATTAAATTTGCTCCGCTATTTCTAATTAATTGATTGCATCCTTTGGAATAAACATCGCCGGCCCTACCAGGGAAAGCAAAAACATCGCGATTGTACGACGAGGCAATATCAGCAGTTACCAGCGCCCCTCCTTTTGCAGCCGATTCTACCACAATTGTGGCATCGGCCAAGCCTGCAATTATTCGGTTTCGTCGGAGAAAATTGGGCGGATCTATTTTTGTACCACTGGTGAAATCGGTAACCAAGCCTCCATTTGCAAGCATCTGTTTCGCTGTTTCTTTGTGCAATGCCGGATACAAACGGTCTAATCCATGCCCCACAACACCCACTGTTGGAACATTGTATTTTAATGCCGATTTATGCGCTTGAACATCTATTCCATACGCCAATCCACTTACTACCAAAATTTTATAATTCCGCTCCGAGAATTGTTGAATCATTTCATCGCAGACTCTTTTCCCATAATCGGTTGCATTACGCGTGCCCACAATACTAATCACACGCTGTTCATCGAAATTAATTTTCCCTTTTGAATAAATCAGAATTGGAGCATCAACACAATTTCTCAATTTGCGGGGAAAGTTAAAATCCGTATAAAAAAAGGTATCTATTTTATGTTTTTTAATGAATTCAATCTCCTTTTCTGCCTTTCCGAGAACAGTCGAATTTTTAATCCGTCTTGCATTAACTTCCCCAATTCCGGGAATTTTCACCAAAGCATTTTGTGACTCGGAAAATATACCTTCAACACTTCCAACATAAGCGACAAGATTTCTGGCAAGAATACCGCCAATTCCGGGAATCAACGAAAGTGCAATTTTATATTTTAAATGCTCACTCATGTTTCTGTGCGGGGTAAAATATTATTGGTGAACTATTTCATGTAAAACTTCCTGGATTTTTATGCGTTCTTCCAAAGAGACTGCGGATAAACTTACTGATGGATATTCGGCAATGCCTCGTTTTGTTTTAACGATTAATGTCAAATCAGACATTCTTCCAAAAATTGAATTTTCGAAATAAACTTTTTTCAACATTTCTTGCGGAAATTCGATTGAACTATACTTTCCTTTTCCAAAACCAACCGCTTTATAATAGCGTAGAATTATTTGGTTGTTTTCGCTGCTGAATTCAATAAACTGATAATCGGCAACGTGAAAGAAGAGAAACCACAGAGAAAAAACACCCACACATGCCAGTGCATAAAATGTATAGTCTAATAAGAAGAGTAACAATGCACTTAGTGCTATAAAAATACTTACGATAAAAAATATTCGCTTAATTTTTGTGGCTTGCTTTTTATTATTGAACTTCATTATTCGTTATTAAATTTCTAAGAAATAAGTGCGTAATCTAAAATCAAATTTTCAAAATCAAATTTATTGTAACTTTAGCGCAATTTAGCAGCTACTTATGGGAAATTCAACAATTTATTCAAAAATAATTTACAGCCGTTTAATTGAAAAAGAATTGAGCACGTGGATTGAAAAATATCCAACCGGAAAAGTTTTTTTGGCTACAGAAGAAACTGTCGATCAAATATGGGTTTCGAAGTTTGATGATTTTTTTAATTCAACTGGAATAAAAAAAGTGATTATTCCTGCTGGTGAAAACAATAAAAAGATTGAATCGGTTGCAAAAATTTGGGAGTTTCTCGCCGAAAATGGTGGCGACCGCAAATCGCTTCTCATTAATATTGGAGGAGGAATGTTAACCGATTTGTCGGGTTTTGCCGCTACAACATTTAAACGTGGAATCGACTTTTTGAATGTGCCGACAACGTTACTTTCGCAAGTTGATGCTTCGGTGGGTGGAAAAACAGGAATTAATTTTAATGGACTAAAAAACGAAGTGGGTACATTTAAAGAACCGGTTGCTGTAATAATAAATACCGATTTTCTAAAAACCATCGACAGAGAAAATTTGATTTCCGGTTTTGGAGAAATGATAAAACACGGACTAATTTATAGTACCGAACATTTAGCTGAATTGGAAAGTTTCGATTTTGAAAATATCGATTACGATTTATTACAGGAAATTATCCAACATTCTGTAAATGTAAAAGAATATTTTGTGAGCAACGACCTCACTGAAAATAACATCAGAAAAGCATTAAATTTTGGGCACACGGTTGGTCATGCTTTCGAAAGTTTGGCGATGAAACAAAAAAGACCAATTTTGCACGGTTATGCGGTTGCCTTTGGAATGATTGCAGAACTTTTTTTATCGGTAAAAAAATGCTATTTTCCTTCGGAAGACATTGAAAAAATAACCAATTGGTTACTTCGTGTTTATGGAAAATTTGAAATTAAGGAGAGTGATTACGACCAACTTTTTGAATTGATGACCCACGACAAAAAAAATGAATCGGGAAGAATAAATTTCACTTTAATTCCTGAAATTGGAAAAATAGAAATCAATCAGAATTGTGAAAAGGATTTAATTTTTGAGGCCTTGGATTTTTATCGAGATTTGTAAGAATTAACCACAGAGGACACGAAGTTTACACAGAGGAAAGAAATGAGATATCGCGTTTCAGCTAATATGAAAGAGATTACAGGGAGCATTAATTTACCCGCATCGAAAAGTATAAGTAACCGTGCTTTAATTATCAATGCCTTGAATTACAGCCCGTATCCGCTTAACAACCTATCGGAGAGTGACGACACAATAGTTTTGGATCAAGCTCTAAATTCAAATACCAATAAATTTGATATCGGACATGCCGGAACCGCCATGCGTTTTCTCACGGCTTTTTTAGCAAAAATTGTGGGCGAGTGGGAAATTACCGGTTCGGAACGAATGCAACAACGTCCCATTTCAATTTTAGTTGATGCTTTAAATTCACTTGGAGCTCAAATTACATACAAAGCGAATGAAGGTTTTCCACCGCTAAAAATATTAGGGTCTAACCTTACCGGAAAAACGATGGAGCTGGATGGCAGCATTTCCAGTCAATACATTTCAGCCTTACTTCTAATTGCGCCAACTATTGAAAATGGCTTAACATTAAAATTAACCGGAGCAATTACTTCGCGGTCATACATAGAACTTACATTAAAGTTAATGGCCAAATTTGGTATCCAATATCAGTGGGAAGCGAATGAGATCACCGTTCCTGAGCAACATTATTTACCCATAGATTTTACCGTTGAAGCCGACTGGTCGGGAGCTTCGTATTGGTATCAGATTTTAGCATTAGTTGAATCAGGGGAAATTTTTCTTGAAAATCTTCAACTTAAAAGTTTGCAAGGCGACTCTAAAATTGCAGGTTGGTTCGAGCAATTTGGAGTTTTTTCAACTCAAAAAGAGAATGGTGTTTTACTTTCAAAAAAAGAAAATATTGTACCTAAAAATCTATTTCTTGATTTTATTGAAAACCCGGACATAGCCCAAACCATAGCTTGTTTGTGTGTGGCAAAGAAAATTTCGTTTCATTTTACAGGATTAAAAACGCTAAAAATAAAAGAGACAAACCGAATTGCTGCGTTGCAAATTGAGCTTGCAAAATTTGGTGCAAAATTAACTGAACCGGTAGAAGGAGAATTAGACTGGAATGGTAAAATTGATTCAACAACAAGAGAAGAAAATCCAATAATAAAAACGTATCACGACCACAGAATGGCGCTCGCTTTTGCACCGATGGCTTTGACTGGA
The DNA here is from genome assembly GCA_964476535.1 of uncultured Maribellus sp. Lineage (GTDB taxonomy): Bacteria > Bacteroidota > Bacteroidia > Bacteroidales > Prolixibacteraceae > Draconibacterium. Next base: position 5,304 of record CAYZBC010000184.1, on the reverse strand, counting down.
ATTGACCTGCAAATTGAAGAGCCGATGGTAATTACAAAATCTTATCCCGGTTTTTGGGAAGATTTACAAAAAGTTGGGTTTGAAATTTCTGAAATTCTATAAACTTTTTAAAGAGAAAGATTCCGTTGCAGGATCGAAATGAAATTTTATAGTCATCTTTTTTGACCATTATATCATAAAATTTATTGCTGAGATTAATATGCAATAATTCTTCTCACCGTATAAATTAATTATCAACTCTATAAATTTTTATTGAAATTCTGGCTGAAATAAAATTTGGACAAAAAAAACTACGATTTATTAATCTCTTTTTTGTTTGAAAAAATCTTGCATTAATTCACCACATTCAGTTTGTAATATTCCTCCAATTACCTCTGTTTTTGGGTGCATAGATTTTGGTGCCACATTTTTATAGCCTCTTTTTTCGTCGAAAGCGCCAAAAACAACTTTACTTATTTGAGCCCATCCCAATGCTCCGGCGCACATCGCGCATGGCTCGAGAGTAACATATAAAATACAATCATTCAAATACTTCCCTCCCAAAAAATTTGCAGCCGCGGTAATTGCCTGCATTTCGGCATGAGCTGTAACATCGGTTAAAGTCTCTGTTAAATTGTGCGCACGAGCGATTATTTTCCCTTTGGAAACGACAACTGCCCCCACAGGAATCTCTCCTTTTTCGAAAGCCAACAATGCTTCTGAAAAGGCTTTCTTCATAAAATACTCATCATTAAAAGGTTCAATCATAAATTGATTTTGAAATGCTGTAATTTGAACTGGATAAAATTGGGAAAATCTTCTTATTTTCGCAACTTAATTAAAAAAAGAAACGAGCATTTCAAAAAATCTATCGTTTAGCATTAATAATTAAAAATGCGAGTTCTATATTGTTACCTTTTAAGTAAACAATTATAAATATATAAAAATCATGTTCAGATCTCATACTTGCGGCGAACTAAGAATTACCGATATTAACAGTGAAGTTATCCTTGCAGGGTGGGTGCAGCGTATTCGCAACCTCGGCGCAATGACTTTTATTGATTTGCGCGACCGTTATGGAATTACACAATTGGTAATTAATGAAGACACTGTTGATTCAGTCGCAAAAGAATTAGATAAATTAGGAAGGGAATTTGTTATCCAGGCAACCGGAACCGTTCTGGAACGTTCAAGTAAGAATAGTAATATGCCAACGGGTGAAATTGAAATCGCTCTAACGGAAATAAAGGTTTTAAATCCATCTGAAATTCCACCATTTACTATTCAAGACAATACTGATGGTGGCGATGACCTCAGAATGAAATACCGTTATTTAGATTTAAGAAGAAATACGGTTCGTGAGAATTTAATATTACGCGCAAAAATGGCTCACGCTGTACGAAGCTATTTAAATACAAAAGATTTTATTGAAACAGAAACACCGGTTTTAATTAAATCCACTCCGGAAGGTGCGCGCGATTTCGTGGTTCCTTCGAGAATGAACGAAGGTGAATTTTATGCCTTGCCGCAATCGCCGCAAGTATTCAAACAACTATTAATGATAGGTGGTTTCGATCGCTACTACCAAATCGTTAAGTGTTTCCGCGACGAAGATTTGCGCGCCGACCGTCAGCCCGAGTTCACTCAAATTGACTGCGAAATGTCGTTTGTTGAACAAAAAGACGTTTTAGAAACTTTTGAAGGACTTACAAAATATTTGTTTAAGGAAGTTTTGAATGTTGAAATCGAAGATTTCCCATGGATGCCGTATTCCGAAGCGATGGAAAATTATGGTTCAGATAAGCCCGACACTCGATTTGATATGCTGATTCACAATATTTCGGAAGAGACAAAAGGAAAAGGATTTGGTGTTTTTGATTCAGCAGAATTTATAGGTGCTATTTGCTCAAAAGGTTGTGCAGTTTACACTCGTAAACAATTGGATGAATTGACCAACTGGGTAAAACGGCCACAGATTGGAGCAAAGGGATTAGTTTACGTGAAATGCAACGAAGACGGTAGTTTTAAATCGTCGGTTGACAAATTCTATACACAAGAAAACTTAAAAGAGTGGGCGAATAAAGTTGGTGCAACTGCCGGCGATTTAATTTTGGTTTTGTCGGGTGGCAAAGACCTCATTTTAAATGCTCTTGGCGGGCTTCGCCTGGAAATGGGTAGTCAACTTGGACTTCGGGGCAAAGGTGAATTTAAACCGCTGTGGGTAGTAGATTTCCCCTTATTGGAATGGAACGAGGAGACTAAACGCTTTCATGCTATGCATCATCCGTTTACTGCCCCAAAACCTGAGGACATTTTATTATTGGATACCTATCCGGGAAAAGTGCGTGCAAATGCGTACGACCTTGTAATTAATGGTGTGGAAATTGGTGGTGGCTCAGTTCGAATTTTTAATTCTGAATTGCAGGCCAAAATGTTTGACAAGTTGGGATTTACACCTGAACAGGCTCAGGCACAGTTTGGTTTTTTAATGAATGCATTTAAATATGGCGCTCCTCCACATGCAGGAATCGCTTTTGGTTTCGATCGCCTGGCTTCAATGTTCGCAGGTTTAGATTCAATTCGTGACATAATTGCATTCCCAAAAAACAATTCAGGACGCGATGTAATGATTGATTCACCCTCCACAATTGCGATTGAACAATTGGATGAACTAAATTTAAAATTGAATTTGAAGAAGAAATAAACTAAAACTTCTAACTTTTCAAATGCAATAATAAGAACAATATAATCCTACCAAATAAAGGCAAATAAAAACGGGAAGCAAAATGCTTCCCGTTTTTAATATATAGTTTTCTAATTTATCTTTCTACTTTCCTTCTGGAAGAATAGTTAATGTGCAAAGCAGCAGATTTCCGCAATTCTTGCTTAATATCCGTTACTATACCCATTTTTGTATTCTCATCAATTTTCAAAGAAGTAATCATAAATTTTTGTTCCGCCTCATCTCTTGCTTCTCTTTCAGCGATAACGTAATCCTGAATATCGCCTACATTTGCCCACTGGTCGTTTAACTGAATACGTGGAGCAACACCAAATGTAGTTTGGAATTGCTTTTTAGGTTCACCCACATAAATATAACTTACAAGCGATTTCTTTTCGAGTTTACTCAACTCGGTTGCTTCCGGAAGTTTAATATTAACGTTAAGCGTAACCTCGCGCATTGTTGTGCTAACCATAAAAAAGAATAACAACATGAATACGATATCCGGCAATGAAGCCGTTGAAATTGGCGGTAATCCTTTCCCGTCGTCTTTTCTAAATTTACTCATAGTTATACTTTCTAAATGTTTTTACCTTTGGGTTCAGCTTCTGAGATTTTTGAAGGAATTACTGTTCGAATAGCTTTTTGTTCCTCGGTCTCAAGTTTGTCATAAGACTTTCCGAATTTCGATTTTGATAATTCTTCCCTCAACTCATTAATGGCACCAACTAACTCATTTGTAACAGCGAGATATGTTCCGTATTTTGTATCATTGTCATTTCGTAAAGAAATTACTCCTTTCGTAATTTCAACCGGACCAAAGAAAGGTACTTCCTCCAGTACTTTTTCAGGCAAATTATCTTCGTTATATGGGTTTGCCATAAACTCTTTTGCCCTTTCACGTAAATCTTCAATACGAATAACATCCCCTTCCACCAATAGATTATTGTCTCGATTCACCAACACAACGAAAACATTCCGTTCTTTAATCTGTGAATCATCTTCGACTTGATCTTCTTGCCATTGTGGAAGTTTTCTTTCAAGACCGCTGTCAACATCCATCGTAGTTGTTACCAGGAAAAAGATGAGCAACATAAAGGCAATATCTGCCAATGAAGAGCCCGGTATTTCTGGTGTTTTTCTAGCCATAATATTTTCCTGTTTAATCCTACGATTTTAATTATTTAAACAAACGTGTTACTGAAGTAAGTGCAATTGACAATATTGCCAATCCGAGCAAAATATAGGTTGCAATTAAACCAGCATCAACCAATTTTGCCACACTCTCATTTAAGGTTCCATCGTTTATAAATTTATCGACACCAATAAACTGAGGAATCTCAGAAGACGCAAATAAATAAGAAACCAGAGCAACTGCACCCAAAAATACAAATGCAATTAGTCCTCCTTTTGCAGCTTGTTTGTCGGTGAACATTTGAAACAATCCAAACACGATTGCAATGCCCGCCCCAAAAGCTATAAGAATATAGGTCCAAATTATATTGGAATTAATCCACCGTCCCATAGTCGGATCAGTGTCCTCACCAATGTTAACCATTAGTGAAACAACCAGAACTGAAGAGATTATGAGCAGGACCCATAATAATATGGTAATTATTTTTCCTGTTTTAGTCATGGATTCTCTTATTTTTTCATGTTGTGTTTTACTACCAAGTCAATCAAAGAAATGGAAGCATCTTCCATATTATTGATGATACCATCGATTTTAGCAAGACAATAGTTGTAAAAAACTTGTAGAATCATTGCAACAACAAGACCTGTTACTGTTGTAATCAAAGCTACTTTAATTCCACCTGCCACAAGTGAGGGAGAAATATCACCAGCAACCTGGATAGCATCGAAAGCGCCAATCATACCAATTACTGTTCCCATGAACCCAAGCATAGGAGCAAGTGCAATAAACAAAGAAATCCAGCTTAATCCTTTTTCAAGTAATCCGGCTTGTACGCCACCATACGAGATAATTGTCTTTTCAACCACGTCAATGCCGTGATCAGCACGATCTAAACCTTGGTAAAAAATACTTGCTACCGGCCCACGAGTTGTGCGACATACTTCTTTTGCTGCATCAACACCACCACTTTCCAAAGCCTCTTCAACTTTAGCCAATAATTTTTTAGTGTTACTTGTTGCCAAATTAAGGTAAAGCACTCTTTCGATTGAGAACGCCAACCCTAAAATAAGTGCAATTAAAACGAAAGACATGAAAGTTGGATTACCTTCAATAAATTTTTGTTTTAACTGACTGTGTAACGATAGATTTGCTTCAGCTACTGCCGCTGCCTCTTCTTCAGGATCGGCTGTTAAATCTACCTGTTCTGTAGCCGTTTCTGTTGCAGCCGCCTCATCTTGTGCAACCACAGCGTTTGATGTGATAAAAAATAGCATCCCAAATACTGCTATTAACGCGAATAGTCTTTTCATAATTGATTTGAATTTTTGATTAATAATCTTCTAATTTTTGTTTGTATTGATTTTTTTTATCCAAATTTTTCAAGCTTTTAGCAAAAATTGTGCCTCATTTTTTTCAATGTTACAAAACAAATATAACGTTTCCTCATTTTCTGGCGGAGAGAGAGGGA
>CAYZBC010000183.1:0-10335 GCA_964476535.1 uncultured Maribellus sp. | reverse complement strand
AATGGCAAAGTAACCGATACATCGGGCACTACACTTCCGGGTACTTCGGTTTCTGTAAAGGGATCAACAAATGGAACAATTACGAATAACAGCGGGAACTATTCACTTATAAATATTCCTGAAAAAGCAACACTAGTTTTCTCATTTATTGGCATGAAATCTCAAGAGATTGCCGTAGACGGAAAATCTACGATTAATGTCATCCTAAATGATGATAATGTTGGGATCGATGAAGTTGTTGTTGTGGGTTATGGAACTCAAAAACGACAAAATGTAACTGGGGCCGTTTCCCAAATTTCGGGAAAAGAACTGCTTAAAGCTCCTGTAGGGAACATTAGTAATATGCTGGGAGGTTTAATCTCAGGTGTGGTTGCCTTGCAGCAATCAGGGCAGCCGGGATCTGATGGCGCCAGTATTATTGTTCGTGGAACAGGTGCAAAGTATATTGTTGATGGGATTGCACGAAACATTTCTGAAATCGATCCTAACGAAATTGCTTCTATTTCTGTTCTCAAGGATGCTTCTTCGGCTTCGGTTTATGGTCTGGACGCCAATTCGGTTGTTATTGTTACAACCAAAAGAGGAAAAGTTTCTCCTTCGAGAATCACATTTACGGGTGGATATGGTGTAAGTACCAACGCATTAATGATGGAAATGCTTGACGGTCCTGATTATGCTTATTGGTACAATAAAGCCCGTGAAATGGACGGCGATGTTCCTGTTTTTTCATCTACTCATGTTGAGAAAATGCTTAACGGAGACGACACGGATGGATGGGGAAATACCGACTGGTATAAAGAAACTTTTGGTGTTGGAAAAACGGCAAACTATAATATGAATGCAACGGGAGGTACGGAGAAGATAAAATACTTTGTCTCGCTTGGCAATTATAGTCAGGAAGGAAATGTTGAAAATTTTGATTATAACCGGATAAACCTTCGCTCGAATATTGATGCAAATATCGCTGAAAATTTAACACTGACATTTGATATCTCTGGTCGGATTGAAGACCGGAAACGACCTGGTTATACTGCTTCGCCCAGCGATTGGAATAACATTCCACAACAAGCCATACGGGCACACCCTTATGTTCCGATGGAGTTTAATGGTGAACCGGTATCAACCCGAACAGCGAGTTCGTACGTAAATCCGTTGATGGCCTCCGATTTAACGGGATATAGTAAGGTGAAAACAAATGTTATTCAGACAAATATGGCCTTAAAATACGATATTCCAATGTTGAAGGGTTTAAGTGTGAAATTTTTAAGCGGGTATGATATTTCATATCAGACTTCCAAGTCATTTTCAACTCCCTATTACACCAATGTTGCTACTGCGCCTACTTCAGTTAACGGAGATATTAATTATTCGTACACTTACGATGCAAGAGGAACAAACACCAGTTTGGTTGAAGGATTGTCGCATTACACGCATTTAACCACAAACTCGAGTATCAAATATGAAAATAAATTTGGGCTGCATTCAATTTCTGCTTTGGCATTAATGGAAACCATAAAAAAAGAAGGAAATGGTTTTGGTGCTTACGGTTATGGATTTGATATTTTAGAACTGGATGAGTTGAATTATGCGACTCTTGCCGATAAAACAAGAGTTTCAGGGAGTAGCTACGAACAGCGCCAGGCAGGTTTCCTTGGTCGCGCAAGTTATGGATACGACAATAAATATTTGGGAGAATTTTCGTTACGTTATGACGGTAGTTACGTATTTGGCGGAATGGTAAAAGGGAAACAATGGAGCCCATTTCCGGCAGCCTCATTGGGTTGGAGAATTTCAGAAGAAGACTGGTTCAAGAATACATTCAGCTCTGTTGACCATCTAAAATTAAGAGGAAGTATCGGGTTAACTGGGACCACCGAAATATCACCTTATTATTACTTAAATACATTGTCGTTGTTTGATGAGGCTGCTGTTATTGGCGGCACGGCTGTTAGTGGGCTATTAACTTCAAGGCCTGCCAATACCAATCTTACCTGGGCAAAATCACTTCAATATGATTTAGGTTTTGATGCAAGCCTGTGGAACGGAGGACTGAGTGTTGAATTTGATGTCTTCTACAAATATATTTTTGATATGCTGAGTAGATCCGATGCTACATATCCCGATTCGTACGGAGGTTATGTCTACGGATACGAAAATAAGAACAAACAAGATCATAAAGGTTTTGAAGTCGCATTCAGCCATCGCCACAATTTCGGAGATTTCTCATATAAAGTTGGCATTAACGGAACATACACAATACGACGTTGGCTGAGATACGGAGATTCGCCAAATACTCCCGATTGGCTCAAACTAACAGGCAAAGAAGTGGGTGCACAGGTTGGTTTTATCGATTTAGGATTGTTTCAAAGCCAGGAAGAGATCGACAATTCTGCTTTAATAGTGGGGAAAGCCGTTCGCGTTGGTGACATCAAATACATGGATAGAAATGGTGATGGTAAAATTTCGTACGAGCAGGATCGAGGATATATTGGGAAATCGGCTTATCCAAAATTTGTTGGAGGTTTTACATTTAACGGTGCATGGAAAGGGATTGACGCAGCTGTTCTGATTCAGGGGGCGCTGGGGCGCGATGTTGCCTTAACCGGTGTTTATAATAGCGGTATTATGGACAATACGTCGATGACTAAACCATTTTATCACGGTGGAAATTCACCAAAATATCTTGTAGAAAATTCATGGAGAGAAGACAATACTGATGGCGAATTCCCCCGATTAGCAGTAGTCACAGCTAGTTCGAGCAATGCTTTTTCTTCCAGTTACTGGTATAGGAAAGGGGATTACGTGCGCTTAAAGAGTTTGCAAATTGGATATACTTTACCTCAACGTTGGACCGAAACTATTGGCCTGGAAAATTTAAGAATTTATGCTGAAGGTCAAAACTTATTTACTTTTAGTCAACTAACTAAATATAATATCGACCCGGAACAACCCGGTGTATCCAATGGCTACTATCCCCAGCAACGTATAATTTCAATGGGTGTAAACCTGACATTTTAAAGAATAAACGTATCCTATTATGAAAAACAAAATATTTAAAATAGCCATTTTGTTCAGTTTCATCACTATGTTTGGTTGTGATGAATTACTTGACACAACTCCATCCGATCGGATTTCGGATAAACTTGTATGGGAAAGCGAAACCAATGTCACGCTGTATAGCAATTTGTTCTATGCATTTATAGATCGTTATAGTAGTTTTGGAAACTCGCAGTTTAGTGCTAATTTAACAGAAGGCCTTACTGAAACCTTAAAATACGGTTCTTATGTACCTGGAAGCAGGGCCGGTGACGCAAATAACTATGTATTCACTCCTGAAACTATGACTCCAACGGGTAATTTATTGAATACATGGGGAGTTACGTATGAACGTATACGACGGGTTAATGAATTTCTTGTTGGTTTGTATGAATACTCTCAACTGGATGAAGAAAAAAATTTGCTTTTTGAAGGTCAGGCAAGGTTCTTTCGTGCATTTCTGTATTTTCAGCTAGCGAAACGGCATGGAGGAGTAATTCTTTATTCGGACATGAACCTGCAAAAAGACAAAGCCTGTTCATCCGCGCAAGATACATGGGATTTGATTGAACAGGATTTGGATTTTGCCGCTTCTGTTTTGCCTGTGGAATGGACAGGTGTAAATACCGGAAGATTGACAAAAGGAGCAGCTTATGCTTTTAAATCGAGAGTCATGCTTTATGCCGAACGCTGGCAATCGGCAAAAGACGCAGCCGATGCGGTAATCGCTTTAAACAAATACGCATTAACACCTAATTATAAAGATGCATGGAAAGGTGGTAATTCAGAGTCAATCCTCGAATTTAATTATTTGGTATCAGGACCATATCATACATTCGATAAAGATTATGCTACTTTTGGCGAGATCGAAAATCAGGGTGGTAGTGGAACTCCAACTCAGGAATTAGTTGAATCGTATGAAAAAAAGGATGGAACGAAGATCAATTGGAGTGCGTGGCATGTAGCTGGTGGAACTACCACAAGACCTCCGTATGAAGATTTGGATCCCCGTTTCAAGGCAACAGTTATTTATAACGGATCAGCCTGGCAAGGCGAAACCATGGAGAACAGTGTTAATGGAATTAACGGAAAGTACATGGGTTACCGCGATGACACTTATACCAAAGGAAGAACAACAACGGGGTATTATTTGCGCAAATTAAGAGACGAAAACCATACCGATCTTGTTACTTATTTAAGCACTCAAACCTGGGTGGAAATTCGTTTGGCTGAAGTTTTACTAAACCGTTCAGAAGCAAATTATCGTATAAATAACACCGACGCAGCATTAACCGATTTAAATGCAGTTCGTGCTCGTCAGGGAGTTGGATTACCAGCTAAAATGGGTCTTTCAGGAGATAATCTATTTGCAGCAATCCGTCAGGAACGCAAAATAGAATTGTCATTCGAAGGTCATTTATACTGGGATATGCGCAGATGGAAATTGGCTCATACCGAATACAATAATTATCGTGTACATGGGATGAAAATATCAAAAGATGCCACTGGGTTTCTTTATGAATACATCGATTGCGATTTGCAGGACCGAAAGTTCCTGGAGAAAACCTATGTATTTCCGGTACCGTACAGTGAACTTGCAAACAATTCGGCCATTGAACAATATGATGAATGGAAATAAAACAAAAAACAATGAAGAATAATAGAACTATTGCACTCGTGTTTATGATACTCACTTTAATGAGTGGCTGCCACGAACCAGACGAATTGTTGCCTTCTGCATCAAGAGACGGTATTAATAGTATTACCGCAACATTTGAAGATGGAACTGGTGATTTTAAGGGCTTTATTTCCCCGGAAAGTGATGAGATAATCATACCGATTCCATATTATTATCCTGAGAACAGTGATAATCAGGTAACTGAATCACAATTGACAAGAATGCGAATAACTGCCAATCTGGATGATAATGTTACGGTTACCCCAGCCCTGTTGTATCTCGATTTAACAAAGGAGAATGAAATTACTTTGACTGATCAGGTAAAAACTCAAAAGCAGTTTATAGTAAAGGCTGAAATTCGAAAAAGTGCGAATTGTCAATTAAAAGAATTTAATTTACCATCGTTAGGGATTTCAGGAGTTGTCAATGAAAGTACAAAAACAATTTCGTTGGTTGCATTTGAAAATTTGGAACCTGCATTGGCTGAGCTTACTATTTCATATCATGCTACAGTTTCACCCGATCCAACGACCACCTTATTGGATTATAATAACGACATAGAATTTACAGTTACAGCTCACGACGGTGTAACTCAGAATGTTTATACGGTTAAAAAAGAAATTCCCGAAAAATTATTGTACGGTATTCGGTCGGGTAGTGCTAAACTATTGTTTGCAAAACAGTTAAAAGCCGATTGTGGAATCAATGTTGACCATTTAACCGGAGGAATAGCGGCTACAAAAGATTATGTTATTCTGAATACTCGTGATGAAAATAGTATTTGTCTTAATGCAAGAACCGGTGCGAAAGTAACCGAAATAGACCTTGGTAACGTGAAGGGACCGCTTAGAAATTTTCATACAACCGCCGATGCAGATGGTAATGTGTTGATTTGTAATTTAGCCCCCAATGATGGTTCATTTAAGGTTTGGAAACTTGCATCAACAACGGCCACTCCTAAATTGATGATTCAATGGAATGGCGGTGTAGCAATTGGTCGCAAATTATCAATAAACGGAAGTATTGATGGAAATGCAATTATAACCGCTCCCATTCTGGCAGCAGGTCAAAAAATTGCTCGCTGGATTGTTGTAAATGGTACTTTAATATCTCAAACTCCAGAGATTGTTGTGATGAGTGGATTAGTTAAAGGATGGACAACCAATGCGGATGTAATATATACTTCAAATACAGATTTAGAAAGCGATTATTTTGTTGCTTCATACTCGGATAATACATTTGCCTGGGTTAACGGAACTTCAAATGTGGTGCGGAAAAAATTAGATGGCATTAGTACAAACTATATCCCAAACGCTGTGGATTATGTCAAGTTCAATAATGCTGGCTATGTAACCTTAAATTGGGTGAATAGTTTTAACTGGGGAGCTTCAGACGCGGTGTGGTTGTTGGATGTAAGCAGCGATATTAATTTTGCAGGTAATTTGGAGACCAAAACATGCAATGCTGTGGTTTGGGAATGTACCCGCGATATTTATGGTGGTAAATCAGTTTCTCCGGGAGTTACAAACGCAAATGGAACAGGAGATGTTGCATTAAGGGTTTCTCCTGATGGATATTATTTATATTTGTACTTTATGTTTACCAATGGTTATGTGGTCGGTTATCAGTTCGACTGTATCGATTTGTAAAACAACGAAACAATAATATATTGGTGTTTCTGTTAACAGAGACACCAATATATATTTATACTAAAAATTTATGTTTAAAAAATTTATTCACTTTATATTTATTTTGCTCATAGGTTTCCCTGTGGCTTCCTTAATAATTTCTTGCGGAAAAAGTGATGATCCCGGATATGAATGGGAATGGGATGATACTGATGAGGAAAATTCAGAGAATACCGAAAAACCAAAATTTATTTGGGTCGATGCAGCAGCCAATTTTCCTGATTTTGCCAACAGTAAAGAAAATATTCTTCGCGATTTGACCCTCGCAAAAGAAACAGGTTTTACTGATGTTGTAGTTGATGTGCGACCTACTTCTGGCGATATATTATTTAATTCAAACGTTGGAACCAAAGTAAAATGGTTGGGCGCGTGGTTGCCTGCCGGTTATACCAAAATTGAACGAACGGCAAGCTGGGATTATCTGCAGGCTTTTATCGATGCTGGCCATATTTTGGGATTAAAGATTCATGCAGGCGTAAATACATTTTCCGGTGGAAATACCACAAGCTTAGGTGCCGAAGGTCTGTTATTCAGAGAGACAGCAAAACGAGATTGGGCAACTCAATTATTAACGGAATCAGGAATTGTGAACACAATGGAACAAAGCACTTACGGTGCAAAATTCTTTAATCCGGTAAATGAAGATGTACAAAACTATGTGTGTGATTTGCTGGAAGATTTAGCTGCCTATAAAGATTTAGATGGAATTATTTTAGATCGGGCTCGTTTTGATGAATTGCACAGTGATTATTCCAATTACACAAAAACGAAATTCGAAGAATATATTGGAAGTACTATTTCTGATTTTCCGAATGGTGTGATGAAAGCCAGTATAAAAACAGGGAGCCTGCCTTCAACATTACCTGTCTATTTTAAACAATGGCTGGAGTTTAGGGCGAAAACCATTCACGATTTTATGGGCAAAGCCCAGGAACTGGTGAAAAACAAAAATAGTAATATCCAATTCGGCGTTTATGTCGGGGGTTGGTATGCCTCTTATTACGGAGTTGGAGTAAACTGGGCAAGTCCCAGTTACAAAACAGATTCATATTACGGATCATGGGCGACTTCGAACTATAAAAATTATGGATTTGCCGATTTAATGGATATTATGCTGATTGGTGCTTATGCTGCTCCTTCTAGCATTTATGGAGCAAATGAGTGGACAATTCAAGGTTTTTGTGCCAAAGCAATGGATAAAATAAAGGGAGATGCAACAGTTGTTGGTGGCCCCGATGTTGGAAATGGCGCCTGGGCAACAAGTAGCGATGCTGTGGTAAATCAGGCAATCACACAATCTGTTGATGCTGCCATAAATGCTTGCGACGGCTATTTCCTTTTTGACATGATTCATTTAAAAAAGAAGAATCAATGGAAATATGTAAAAGCAGGAATTGACAATGCCACTGGTTCAAATTAGTCTAAATAGAAAGAGTGCAATGTGTTTGAGGAAAGAAATGGAAAATGGTTTTAAGATTGTCGAAGACAATACTATATTTGACTCCAACTAGACAAAAGAAATATTCAATGAAGCGGAACATCCTTTTTCTGTTGTTTTTACTAGGCATTCTAAATCTGACTTTTCTCTCTGGAAGAGCTCAGGAACAGACCATTTGTAAAGGATTGGTAACATGTGATGGAATCGGAATAAAAAATATTGTTGTAACTGACGGCATAAATTTTTGCCAAACGAACAACAAAGGAAAATATTTATTGAAAGTAGATAAAACATCCAATTTTATTTACTTATCAAGTCCTGCGGGATATCTTGTTCCTGTCGATAAATCGGTGCCGCAATTCTATAAAAAATTGAACGGAAATACGTCTTCTCAAAAAAATGATTTTCAACTAATAAAAAATAATTTAGATGAAACCCAACACGCATTTATAGCCTGGGCCGATCCTCAAATTAAATCGAACAAAGAAATTCCGTTTCTAAAAGATGCGGCAACTGATTTGTCTGACTTATTAAAATCTTACAAGGAAATACCTTTTCACGGATTGGGATGTGGCGACATCGTAGGAGATAATCCGGAGCTTTATGATAGTACGAAACAAATTCTATCAAACACCGGAATTCCGTTTTACCAGGCGCTGGGAAACCATGACATGAAATATTATGGCCGTTCGAATGAAACAGCGCAATCTACTTTTGAAAAACATTTTGGTCCGGCGTATTATTCATTCAACAAAGGTGAAATCCATTATATCGTGCTAAACAATGTCTTTTACATTGGCAGAGACTATTTCTACATTGGATATCTACCAGAACAACAGTTGGAATGGCTCGAAAAAGATCTCTCTTTTGTGGCTGAAGAATCAACAGTAGTAATTACTTTTCACATTCCTTCTGCTTTGGGTGAAAAGGATATCAAAACATTTGATTATGCTAATATTTCAAAATCAACATCGAACAAAAAAGCATTGTACGAAATATTAAAATTCTATAATGTCCAACTAATTTCAGGTCATTTACATTGCAACAATAACATTCTTATTTCGCCAAATATTTTCGAACATAATATGTCATCGGTTTGCGGTGCATGGTGGCAGGGCGATATTGCCGAAGACGGCACACCCAAAGGATACGGTGTATTTAATGTTGATGGAAGCCAAATTTCATGGTACTACAAAAGCATCGGGAAAAAGAAAGATTATCAATTCAGAGTTTATCCCAAAGGCAGTAATCTTGAACAATTGGATTTCATTACTGCAAATGTTTGGAACTGGGATCCGGAATGGAAAATTTTCTGGTACGAAAACGGACAAAAAATAGGCGAAATGGAAGCTTACTCCGGACTCGATCCAGATGCAATACAAGCCTTCTCGAATAAAGATGAATTGGACTATAAATGGATACAGGCAAAAAAAAATAATCATATGTTCCGGGCAAAACCAATTTCCGAATCTGCTAAGATAACCATAGTAGTTATTGACCGTTTTGGAAAAGTTTACCAGAATAACTTGTGAGAATAGAATACACATTGATAAAACCAAAAACCAATTAAGCATGTCGATGAACCAAAATTCAAGACGTAATTTTTTTAAAAAAGCATCAATTACTGGAATGGCCGCAATGGCAGTTCCTTTTAGTGGAATTGCAGATAATTCAGAACTATTTACAAATGAAAATAATCTGGAATCGAAACTGATTATTCCAAAAGCTCAAGGGCTGAAAATAACAGGAACTTTTCTGGATGAAATATCGCATGATATTCCACATCAAAACTGGGGCGAAAAAGAATGGGATGCCGATTTTGCACACATGAAAGCCATCGGAATAGATACTGTTATTATGATCCGTTCAGGCTACCGCAAGTTTATCACATATCCTTCAAAATATCTAATCAAAAAACACGGTTGTTATATGCCGTCGGTTGATTTGGTCGACATGTATTTACGATTAGCTGATAAATATGGCATGAAGTTTTACTTCGGTTTGTACGATTCAGGGAAATATTGGGATACCGGTGATTTGAGCTGGGAAGTTGAAGACAACAAATACGTGATTGATGAAATCTGGAAAAACTATGGAAGCAAATACAAAAGTTTTAAAGGTTGGTACATCAGCGGAGAAATAAGTCGGAAAACCAAAGGTGCAATTGGCGCTTTCCATGCCATGGGAAAACAATGCAAAGACGTTTCTAATGGCTTACCTACTTTTATCTCGCCGTGGATTGATGGTAAAAAAGCAGTTCAGGCTGCCGGAAGTGCACTTTCGAAAGAAAATGCCGTTTCTGTTCAGGAACACGAACGCGAGTGGGGCGAAATTTTTGACGGCATTCACGATGTGGTTGATGCCTGCGCTTTTCAGGACGGACATATCGATTATGACGAACTGGACGCTTTCTTTTCGGTGAATAAAAAGTTAGCCGATAAATATGGAATGCAGTGCTGGACAAATGCCGAAACGATTGATCGCGACATGCCCAT
>CAYZBC010000182.1:0-10415 GCA_964476535.1 uncultured Maribellus sp. | reverse complement strand
ATTAGTGAACATCATTGGAATAAACCAGTCCCCATGGGTTTCTTATTTTATCCATAATTTCCATTATTTCGATGGACTCATTTAGCGGCATAAGTGGTGATTCTTTTAAACCTGCCTTTAAACAACGCATCACTTCTTCCGCTTCGTAATTAAGGGCGTTGCCAACAATTGGTTCTTCGATTATATCCACTTCTTCTTTGTTGATAAATAAGGTCGCTTTTGTTGGGACTGCAAAAACATCATGAACTTTAATGTATCCTTCTGTACCAAGAATATACGCTTCGTTAGACGCTGCTGTTCTGAGAGCAAAAGATAAATCAGCAATTTCTCCTTTATCGTATTTCAAAATTGCAACACCTTGTTCATCGGAACCCAACTCTCCAATATGACTTAAACCAACTGCATCAACCGGTGCCTTTTTAAATATCATCGATGCGAAAGAAATAACATAAACACCAACATCCAGCAGACTTCCTCCTCCCAATTCAGGATTTAACTGTCGAGCTCCCAGAGGAAATTTACCTCGCGCACAACGTGAAGCTTTCACCATACGAACCTCTCCTATTCTTCCATCCGCAATCCACTGCAATACTTTTTGAAGTAAAGGAACATGACGAGGAATCATCGCTTCCATGAGGAATACATTTTCTTCGCGCGCCACTCGTACCATTTCCTTGGCTTCGGTAGCATTAATCGTAAAAGCTTTCTCGCATAAAATTGCTTTACCAGCCCGCATACACATCACACTGTTTTCGAGGTGAAATGTGTGTGGCGTACCAATATAAATCACATCAATCTCAGGATCATTTGCCAATTCCTGGTATGTTCCATAAGCTTTTGGAACATTAAAATTTTTAGCAAATTGGTTCGCAGTTTCTATGTTTCGAGATGCAACTGCCACAAGTTCGGCTTCGGGCAAGATTGCCAATGCCGCAGCAAACTTGCCGGAAATATGTCCTGTGCTAATTATTCCCCATTTTATTTTGTTTTTCATAATATTCTAATTCATAAATAAAATATTGGCCGGAATTTTCTGTTTTTCAGTGTTTGAACTTTCGTATTGAAGTTCCAATCCTTTTCCGCCACCTGCCTGAAAATATTCCAATTTAATGTCGTGTTTACCTTGTGTGAGTTTTATTTTACCAATATCGCCGGCAAAACCATGCAAACCGTCAGCATCAACAACCAGTTTGTTATCGATAAATAATTTACTTCCATCGTTAGAGCTTAGAAAAAATGTATAAATATCCTCGTGCATAATTTCTATCTCTCCCGTAAACACAATCGAAAATTTATCATCCAAATTTTCAAATTCACTCAAATCGAAATTATAAACTGTTCCTGATTTTGTTGGATTCAATTTCTCAAAGTCGGGAAGCCGGTTCCAGTTCCCAATAAAATAGTTGTAATTTATTCCATTGGCGAGCGAATCAATAAAAACAATTCTATTGGACTTTGAAAAGCCAGGAATTAACCCGTCTTTAAATACCCTAGCTTTTACAACCGCGCTATTTCTCAACATAAATGGTTGTGTAAATAATTCTGCACTTTCACTGGGCTCACTGCCGTCCAAAGTAAACCTGATTTCACCATTTTTGGAATATTGTCGGATATTCACAACAACTGACTCGGGAGAAAAAAGTGTTGAATCAGGTGGATCAATTACCGGAATTGAAAGCATTGCAGTTTTAATCAGTTCATTTAAATTATTTGAATCAAATATGTATTTCCCCGACGAAATTTCGTAGTGCAAATAATCTTCTTCAACACCAATAAATTTAACGGCTGAGTTATCCGCAGTTACATCATCCACATTATTCCCCGGGATAAAAACAGAAGCAGTTGTATTTGGCGGTATTTCAACCTGAAGTTTTAGCACTCCATTATTATATTCCCAGTTGGATATAATATCGCCATAAACCGATGAGTAAGTTGCATTTACAAAATCAAGCTCATCCACAACATTCGGTTTTATTATTATGTGTTTGAATCCGGGATTTTTAGAATCAGGATTAATTCCAGAAAGCCCTTGAAAGAACCACGCACAAACGCTTCCAAACATCGGATGACTATGCGAATCGTTTCCCGACCAGGTTTCCCATAAAGTTGTTGCTCCCCGTTCAATGTTGTATCCGAAACTTGGAAAGTCTCGACGATCCATTACTGTGTACGCAAGGTCGGGTCGTCCATATTTTGTAAGCACTTCCAATAAATACGGGGTTCCCAT
Organism: uncultured Maribellus sp.; assembly: GCA_964476535.1. GTDB lineage: Bacteria > Bacteroidota > Bacteroidia > Bacteroidales > Prolixibacteraceae > Draconibacterium. The sequence goes on along the minus strand of CAYZBC010000182.1, from coordinate 8,188 downwards.
CATTCCAGTATCGAAATGTCCTTCGGCATTTACTTCAATATAATGGGTGAGCGTTTTAAATACATTCTGAATTTGCTCTTTTGGAACCATTCCAAAAGCTAATGGAAATACATTTGCTCCTTGCCTTCCTATTGAATAACTGAATTTTTCGGGATCGTAATATCTCTTGTTAAAAGCATGTTTTGTTCTTTCTGCCGTTATTAAAAATGACGTGGCATCAGATTCATTTCCCAATACTTTTGCCATTTCAGTCATCAAAGTTAAGTCGTAAAAATAGTAAGCGGAACTAACAAACGACGGTGGAATTTCTGTTGGAGTTGGCGGAACCCATTCTCCCAAATCGTTTTCGACTATCAAACCCTCCGGATCTGTTTGCGCACCGAGGTATTTAATGTACTTTTTCATCCCGTCGTAATGTTTTTCAAGAATTGCAACATCGCCATAATAGAGATACATGTACCACGGCATAATTATATAGGCAGACCCCCAGGGTGTACCACCACCGCCACCTTGATAAGGTGCAGTATTTGGAATATATCCCGTTTTTTTATTCTGGGCATCAGCAATGTCGTTTATCCATTTTGTATAAAAACTTTGCGTATTGAAACTATAAATTGCTGCCTGTGCTGAAATCTGACCATCGCCCGTGTAGCCACGGCGTTCGCGATGCGGACAATCGCTGGGTACTCCGCCATGAATATTCCCCAACTGCGTTTTTTTGTAATCAATTAAAATTCGGTTAAACAACTGATTGGAGCAATCAAAAGTTGAAGCCGATTTAATGTCCGTATTCACCACGCGGCCTTCCAAATTATCAACAGTCAATAAAACTGGTGAACCCGTAACTTCGACATAACGGAAAGAATGCCAGGTAAAACGCGGCTCCCACTCTTCAATTCCCTCGCCTTTAAAAATGTAGGTATCAGTCTGCTCGTACATATTGCCGTTATCCTCGAAGAAGTTTAACTTCAACTTGGTTCCTTTTTTCCCACTAACTTTAAGTTTCACCCAGCCGGAAAACATAGTTCCAAAATCATAACTATAAACACCCACGCGTGGCATTGAAATTGACACCGGATGAATTGTTCCAACAACTCTATCAGGTTCCGACATTTGAGCGCTTAATTTTCCTTCGGGAGTTCGAACTATTTTTGAATTCTCCCATTTGCTGTCATCAAAACCATTCAAATTCCAATTGGATTCTTCCAGTCGGGCATCGTAAACTTCGCCGTAATAAATACTGTTTTCCACGATGGGTCCAGTTCCTGTTTTCCAGGTTTCATCGCTAACAAATACCTGCTTTTTGTTTGTAGTATTTTCTATTTCAATTTGTGCAATAAAACGAGGTAAATCGGAGTACATCGTAAGAAACTCTTCCCTTTCAGTTCGATAGTACCAACCGTTTCCTAAAATAACAGTGGCTACATTTTCTCCATCGTGCAGATAATCACTAATATCGAAAGTTTCGTATAAAATACGTGTTGACATATTCTCAACCCGACCGTTTTCAAAACTATTCTCCTGTTGAGTATCATAATTTGTTTGATTGGGTGCCAGAACATGATCGCCCACTTTTTTCCCATTTATGTACAATTCATAGTAACCCAAGCCAGTAATATATACACGTGCATTTTCTGGATTTCCATTCACACTAAATTTTTTACGAAAATACATGGCAGCGTTTTTCTGCCCAAGTTCTGCCCGATGTGCTTCCTCTTTTCCAATCCATTTTGCATTCCAATCCGATTGATTTAAAAGCGCCATTTCCCATGTAAAAATTTCACTCCAAGAAGGATTTTCGTTTTCTTGATCCCAAACACCAACTTTCCAAAATACTTTTTGACGCGATATAAATTCTCTTCCGTCGAATTTAACCTCATTGGATTTATCCGACATAACTTTCTCACTATCCCAAATATCGCCAAGATTATCTGCTAATTTTTGTCGGTCGCTGGCAACTAAAATTCGATATGCTTTTTGTTTGAAGTTGTTTTCTTCCGCTTTTAATTTCCAACTTAAACGCGGAATTGCAACATCAATCCCCAGCGGGTTTTCCAAATACTCACACCTCAATTCAACTACTTCAACCTTATTTTTAGTAACGGTGCACGAAAATAGCAGGGAAACTATTGTTGCAATTCCGATAAAAACACTAATTTTTTTAAATCCTGAATTCATATAATAATTTCTAATATGAGAAATTCAAACCACTTTTAATAGACAACAAGCTCTTTTCGACAACCGTAATATTCGCAAAATCACATGTCTGAAACAACAGGCTAAAACGGTTTAGCGAATATAGGAAAATTTTATGTTCCACAAGATTTTACGGATTAGTAAAATATTTTAAGAGGGAATTAGTCTGCAAATAAAAATTATTATTTCAAAAGTTCAATCCCAAAAATTAGATGTGAGCTATTTACAAGCGCATGTACGAGCGCCGCATAAAAAACATTTTTAGTTTTTATGTAAGTATAACCGTATGCCCATCCGCCAATACTTGCCAGACCAACAAAAATTATGGAACCCGAATGGAAATGAACAAGCCCAAAAATTACACTTGTAATTGCCAGAGCCGTGTAAGTCCCCATTTCACTACTATTTGAACGCTCAATTGCAAAAGCCACCCCAAACAGGAAGATTGTAATTACTGCCGGAAACCAAAACAAATCTCCTTTCATAAAATAACCGGTTATCAGCGAAAGAAAAAGTAAGATTCCCCCACCCCATTTCCAGCTGGATTCCCAACTAATATTTTGAGCAATTCTTTTAGCAAGCATATTTTGCAATAAACCCCGAAAAAATAACTCTTCAAAAATGGCAGTGTGCAAAAAGACTTTTAAAACACTCATTCCAACCGTAACAAGCATTACTGACAAAACAGCCTCATAACCAACATATTTAAAGAAATCGACCGAATAGCCAATAACAAAAACAAACGCATAAAAAACAAACCACACCCAAACGGCAGTCCACAAATGTTTTAATTTAAATACCGGAAAAAAGCCAACATCTTTCAATTTCCGAACTACAATAAATGCGTAAACTATAGCAAGCATTATCACAATCCGATACACCGAATCGAAACCACCACCAGAAAAAGGCAATTTAGTTTCCAGAGAAAATTCCACCAGGGTTGTTGGAAGCAAGAATAAGGTGAAAGTTGCAAAATCCAACCAATCCAATTTTTGTGAATTATCTGCTTTTGCAATAAAAACCAATGTTGGAAAATAGATCAGAAAAGGAAGCATAAATACTGTGCCTTGCAAAGGATTCTGTCCATGAATAAGTATGTACGAGTAATATAAAACAATCAACAAGGTTGGAAAAATAATTGCACGTTGAATCTTTGATCCAATAAATTTGTTTATCCTCTCTGCAACCTCCTTTTTACCGATGGAAAAAAAGACAAAATATAGCAAAATGAAATATACTGAAGCTGTAATAATTTCGATGTGAGAAATATTATTCCATATAGTTAACAGAAACAAAAATGTTAAACCCCCTGTCCAAATACCGCTTTTTAATAATTCTTTTTTCATCCGTTTATAATTTTGTATTTTCAATTGCAACGTATGTAACTTACCATGATTTTATAATCATTATTTTTTGCGTTTAATAATTCTAAAATCATGGACGTTTCATAGCTTATTAAAAAAATAAATTTTCACCTCTTGAAATATGGATAATTAGCCGGAGTTTGTTTACCCGATGTTGTCATGGTTGTAGTAACATCAACACTTGTTCGTTCCCAATAATAAAAAACTCCGGTTTCTGTACCGACCAAAAGATCCAGTATTCCGTCTTTATTCCAGTCGGCAACTACTGGGCCGTCGGTGTGCCCCATAAGTGTTTTCGAAAGCACCCGCCCCACATATTGCAATACCATTTTCCCATCTTTCATTCCAAGGTTTTTCATCCAATCTACAGCTGGTTTAGATGAAACGATCAGGTCCTCCAGTCCATCTCCATCCCAATCGGCAAATGTGATTTTTAACCGGCCACTGCTCGATCCAGTTCTTTGATTCAATAAAATTGGCTCACCCGTTGGATAAACAAAATTTCTTTCCGGATGTCCCAGTATCAGTTGACCCTCTTTTTTTGATCGTTGATATTCAGCTAAATATCCTTCATAATCCAACATCACCAAATCATTTAATCCGTCGTCATTAAAATCCATGATAAACGGGGAGGTTCTCCAGGGAGCAAGAAGTTCATTCCCGGTTGAAGTACCAGGTGTCCAGACAGGTTTTTGTGGATTTCCATGCCATTCAACTTCAATTGGTTTTGGTGATAAAAGTTTAGGATTTTTCCTGGTTCCAATGTTTTTTAACCAAACGACATTTCCGTTGTGGTCGTTCACCAAAATATCGGGCAACTCGTCTTCGTCCCAGTTACCAACATCAATGGTTGTGTAGCCCCAATAAGGTGTTTCGGTGTTTGGAAGTGCGTCATTTGCAATAATGCGGATTGGAATTCCATCAACTTCCAGCAATTTTGGTCTATCCCACTTTGGTGTTTTTCCTCCTAAATTTTTAATAAATCCAATGTACCCCATCTCGTTTCCACTAATAATATCGTCAAGACCATCGCCATCCCAATCGAACACACGGGGTGCCACAAGTGCACCAAAATCTATATATTTTGCTTCTTGTTGAAAAAAATGTGGAGGCAAAAATTGAGGAACACCATCAATTACTTCTCCTGTGTTTTTCAAAAATGAAACTCTACCCGATTCTTCTCCGGCAATAATATCAATGTGCCCGTCTTTGTTCCAATCAATTGCTGTCGGGTGAATGGTTGAACGAGATTCCGTTTGAACCGGAACTTTATTGTGTATTAAAACTTTACCCTCCGTAAATTTATAATCCGATTTTATTCCTTTGTTTTCGAAATAAATAAAAAAATTGTTTTTCCAAACTACATCATAATTGTCAGCATTTTGGCTTTTGCCAATACCGATAAAATCCAAATCTCCGTCGTTGTCGTAATCTGCAAACATGGGTTTTATTGCCAGTCCCTGAGCCAAAGATTCTCCATTTTCTTTTAATATCTCAATTGGATCTTCATAAACAGGATTATCGTTATTTCCTTTATTTCGAAGAAAAATAAGTTGATTATGTTTTGAAGCTAAGGAATAAGCTTTTTTACGTTCAGTTGCACCGGCTCCGCGTAAATTGGGTGAACCCGAAGAAAAGGCTGCGCAGACTAAATCACTTATCCCATCTCCATCGAGATCTACCATTTTCCATTGAGTGGTTTTGAAAAAGTGTAGATAATCGTAGCCCTTTTGAGGTAACAATAATTCATTTGCATCCCAAAAAACATTTTGAGGCACATTTTTGTAAATCAGTAATTTCTCGTTCACACGATCCGAAGTAAGCACATGAATTTGTTCGTCCACTTCCGACACCTCAAATGAATTACCATCGGAACCCAATCTTCGGCGTTCGAATGACACTTTCATTCCTCTTCGAAAAATGGGCATATCCACGTTTCCACTAATATTTTCGAAGTAAATAATCCTCGGGGCAAGCCCACGAGGCATTGAAGAAAATATTTTTGGATCCCGAGGCAAGCCTCGAGGTATTAAACCTTAATGAGAATAAAAAATTCCGGCTTCGGCATAAGCGCCCGATTCGGAGATCAGCAAATCGTAATCTCCGTCACCGTCAAAATCCATGGGCATTGGCACCGATTTGAAACCAACATCCAAATCAACTATTAAACCGGGATTGTTATATTCAAGTTTTTGTAAACCAATGTTTTTCTTTTTTAAACCTATAGGATTATCAGATTTACAATGGGTTAAAAATGAAACTGCAAGAACTAAAATACAAAACTTAAAAAAGGTTTTCATTAATCTTAAAATTAAAAGTTACGTACATTTACCTGGATGAAACGATCATGTCTGCCAACCCGTCGCCTTCCCAATCGGTAAAAGCATTATTAATCGGCCACTGCTCGATCCGATTCTTTTGGAATACAGCATCCGAGAACAGTCAAAGCAAAGACCAAAATAATCAGATATTTTCCTGGCATTTAATACTGCTTGATTGGGTTAATACAGAATTTCATTAAAAATGGCAGCTACCTGTTGTTGTCTTTTATCGGTGCTGGTAGTATATTTCTCCATCCGGTTTATAAAACCTTTGTACATGGTTATTGCTGATTGTTCATAAAACTTGTTGATTCCTTCTCTTCTTTCCGGTGTGATATCACGAAAATAACCCGGCCCTGTTTCCAACGTTTGTCTAATGAGACAGCTTTCACACGAATAGATTGCTTCAGAGAGATAAGCCAGTTCGTACTCGCTGCCTGTAATGTTTACCAACTGTTTTTTCATGTTTGAAAGAATAGAATAAGGTTTTTTGAGTGATTCGGGCATTTCAGAAGAAACCGCATAATCAACGATCAAAGCAGGTTTTTCAGGATAAACCGAAGTCGAAGATTCTTTTATCCAACCACCTTGGGTGGTAATTTCAATCTGAGATTCGTTTGGTAATTCATCGTAAAAAAGAGCTATTTCTGTGGGATTATTAACCTTAATTTCTTTACCGTTTACTTTAACTGAACTAATATTTGGACCTCCGTTATTACAAGAAAACCAAAGTTTCTTTTCGCCAAAACGAACAGATTCATTTTGTGTGTATTGCGTAATTGAACCTGGAATACGTGGACGGATAATCAACCTGTCGGAACGGTAATCATAATCGAACAGACCACGGATGGTTGCAGCAGGAATGGCAAAATTGTCAACCATTACAGAAACACCTCCAACCCTGAATTTTCCTTTATCCGACCATGGATTACTTGTATTTTCGCCTTGTTGCGACCAGGGAGCATCCATCCTGAAATCCTTGGCCCATTTCATAGCCCGGTTTGCCGAACGGCGAATGTCTTCAAACTTTCCAAGCCTGTAATACATCAAAATAGCCCGGCCTTCTACCGTTCCCCAAACGCCGCCATTCACCCAGTCACCAAACTTCCAGAACCCATCCAATCCTTCGCCCGAGCTTCTTCCCCAGGCACGATAAGTATCGTCCAATCCGGGTGCATTGGTAAGCAAAAAATCGAAAGGCCGAATAGCAGGGAACGAAGAAATCTGCTTGTAAATATTTTCTGAAGTAGTTTTGTCTGCTACTCTTAAAGCTACTGCATCTGCATTGGCTACTCCTTCGAGATATGCAAATTGTTTCTGATCCAAAACACCGTGTTTCATTCCATTGGGCTCAACCGATTTAACGAAATATCCGGCTGGAGCCAATAAAAAACTTAAAGATTCTCGGGTAATTTTCTGTCTGTGTTCAAATTCAGCTCGTTTTTCTTTGTCACCTGAAAGTTTATAGATTTCAACCATTCGGTCGAGAGCTGCCAAATAGGTAATTGAAACTCCGGACAAATAGCCTTTCCCAAAAGTTCCATCGGGTAGTTTTACTCCTCCATAACTTGGCGCCAGCAGATTGCAGGCAGGACCAACCAGAAACAAATTGTTTTTTGGGTCGCGGGCACGTTCGATGAAATCACACGCACGTTCCATTTTAGGAAGGTAATACTCCAGCGCATTTTTATCGCGTTTCACCAACAGAATCTCGGATTGCATAACCAAACAGGCCGCAGTGGTCTCATAAAACCAGTCGTGCATTTTTACATCGCCATCGCCTTGTTTGTAAATGATCTTTCCAGGGGCAGCAGTATCACCGAGTCCTCCATCGGGAGCAACCAATTCCGAAAGCTGATTGGGTGTGCCGTCGCCCCAAAGTCCTTTGCGAATGCCATCGCCCTGGTTATCCCAAAACAAATTCCACGACCGTTGTAATATTGAAAACCATGGTTCCTGCAAAAACGGAGTGACTGCATACGAAAAACCATAGCTGTTTTGAATCCACCAAGCTCCCCATCCCGCTCCTTCGATAAATGTATCCCAATCGGAATTATAAATCATTGAAACGTTTGGGACAACAGGGTTTGGATGAAAAAAGGCAAACGATTCGTCAATCAGGCGAAGAAACTCAACATCACCCTCGCCTGAGCAATATTTACCTTCATACACTTCTGCAACCTTTTCCTCTTTTAACGTTGAAAAAGAAGTGAGAATTGCTACCGCAAAAACCATGATGGAAAAGCCGATCTTTTGTTTCATATGTTTATTTTTTTCATTCTCTATTTTTTTAAAAGAAGTTGTTTA
>CAYZBC010000181.1:0-10508 GCA_964476535.1 uncultured Maribellus sp. | reverse complement strand
ATCAGTTGAAAATATTTTAATGCCTCGTGGGCTTGCCCCGAGGATTATTTACTTTAGAATTTAAAATAATTAGCATGATTTCACGTCGTTCGTTCATCACAAAAAGCTCACTTGCAGTTGCCGGAATTGGCCTAACAAAAGCTGGTTTCTCTGCAAATTCATTTCAAAATATCAATAAATTACCCATCGTTATTTCAACATGGAATCATGGTCTGCCGGCAAACGAAGCAGCCTGGGAAATTCTTTCAAAAGGAGGACACTCTTTGGACGCTGTAGAAGCTGGCGTTCGTATTCCCGAAGGGGATCCTGGAGTAATTACTGTTGGATTTGGTGGTATTCCGGATGCGGATGGTAAAGTAACTTTGGATGCCTGTATTATGGACGAAAAGGGTAGGGCAGGAAGTGTAACTTATCTTCAGCACATCAAACATCCTATATCCGTGGCTCGTTTGGTGATGGAAAAAACACCTCACGTAATGTTAAGCGGAAAAGGTGCGTTGGAATTTGCAGTGGATAATGGTTTCAAAAAAGAAAAACTTTTGACACTGGAAAGAAAAGTCGCCTGGAAAAAGTGGAAGAGAGAAAAGCGGAAGTTCAGCAACGAAATTAATATAGAAAATCACGATACTATTGGAATGTTGGCAATTGATAAAGATGGAAGAATTTCGGGTGCTTGTACCACGAGTGGAATGGGTTATAAAATGCCGGGAAGGGTAGGAGATTCCCCTATTATTGGTGCCGGACTTTTTGTTGACGGCGAAATTGGCGGTGCAGTTGCAACGGGTTCTGGTGAATTGGTGATGAAAACGCTCGGCACATTTTTGGTAGTTGAATTAATGCGTAACGGAATGTTGCCATCGCGAGCTTGTGAAGAAGCAGTGAAACGAATAGCTAAAAAAATACCCGACTACGAGAATCACCAAATTGGTTACATAGCACTACATAAGTCAGGCGAATATGGTTCGTTTTGTATTCAACCCGGATTTAATTTTGCGGTAAAAACAAAAGATAAAACAGAAATGGAAGATGCCGAAGCCTGGTTCAAAAAGCTTTAGTTTTATGTATTTAATATTAGGTGACACAAAATAATCTGCTTGTTAAATTTCAAACTCAATAAAAAAAGGTGATTGTATGTTTTACAATCACCTTTCTTATTATTTCTTAATAGCAGTGGTTTACCATCGGTTGCCACCACCGCCACCGCCACTGCGGTTGTCATCTCTTCTGCCGCCGCCGCCATAACCACCACGATCGCTGCTGCCGCCACGGTTGTAACCACCACCGCCGCCGCCACGATTGTCTCTACGCGGGCGTTCTTCGCGGGGATTAGCCTCTTTTACAACAATCTCTTTGCCATCTACTTCGCTTTCATTTAAAGCAGAAATAGCAGCTTTTGCCTCTTCGTCGTCTGACATTTCAACAAAACCAAAACCTTTTGAGTTACCAGTTTCCCTGTCAAAAACTACTTTGGCAGATGTTACTTCTCCGTAAGCAGAGAAGATTTCTTGTAAGTCGTCACCAGTTGTTGATGAGCTTAACTTTGCAACAAATAAATTCATAAAAAATAGAACAATAAAAATTAAAAAATAAGAATGTAATTTAACATGAAGGTGTCTTTTTCTCAGATATGTGTTTACTGAATAGTTAAGTTTTCAAAGGAAAAATACAGATTGAAAACGAATGGAACCAATAAGCAATTAACTGTGCTTAAAACTTTTAAACTTCAATACACAAATTAAAGTACTATTTAGCAGATAATCTATTAATTACGTCTGTTTTTTAATTGTTTTCTTGTAATAGTGCTATGTTTTAGAAATTTGCATAAAATAAGAGAGAGAAAAAATGTCTCAAAACCACAAAGCCTTCCCTCTGGAATGATTTGTAGGTAAGGTGAGTTTTTATAAATTCTATTTTTACAGCCTGCCTCGGTAGCAACGATGAAGATTTTGTCAGCCAAATTAGGTTCGCAAACATTTGGCAGCAATTGAGTAGCATTCAAAGACCAATAAGTTTTTCGATAAATGCTTTTTATTCCAATAAAACAGAAAAAAGGAATATTAATTAAATAGACGATAGTAGTTATGACGTTATCTTTTGCGAAAATGCATTTGGAAATATTAAAAATGAAAGGGTTGAACAAAGTTTTCGGGTTTGTTAAAATCCACCAGGTCCGGATATAATTTTTTTACTACGAAGAATGTTTATCACTGCATCAACAACCTGATCATCTTCGAGCATGGCATAATTAAAAATTACATCAAAATCATTATTCTCCGCTTTCCGTCCAATCATTTTTTCAATAAACGAATCGCGTTTTTCGTCCATTTCGTTAATGTATTTTGCTGCATCTGCCTGGCTGCACTCTTTAATTTGCATAATTCGGCTGATGCGCCATTCTGTGGGTGCTTCCAATCTAATGTTTAATTTATTCGGAATGTTCTTTAAAATAACACCCGCCGATCGCCCAACAATAATATTTCGACCTTGATTAGCTAGCCTGCAAATAACTCCTTTTAATGTTTTTATCAATTTATCATCAGAAATGTCGTAAATGGTCTCATCCGAAAATGCCCGGGAAACTTCCAACAACATTTTTGTTGCTTCATCGGCATCATCATAATTTCCGGAGGCTATATCTTTTATCATTTCTTTAACAACTTTCGAAAAAATCTTTTTGTCAATCCATCTCCATTCGGCATCTGTTTTAGTATCCGACATATAACTGTAACCTGTTAAAATCTTGGAAAGCTTGATGGCTATTCGCTGTGCAGAACATCCAGCTTGTCTTGAAATAGTAACAACAGGACCCGGGAAATCTCCCGTTTCCAGGTTTATACATTTGATATTGCTTAAATAATTATTGATAAATTTTTCCATTGGTAGATATTAGAACCGTCTGTTTAGTTTTATAATGTCGAAGTTACAATCAAATATTATTTTATTGTCAGATCTATGTAGAATAAAAGTGCTGTTTTTAGATGTTATTCAACAACTTTATTATTCCTGATTTAGAATATTTATATTTGAAAGAAAAAATGGATAGTCAAATTAAAACTGCAATTGCCTCTTATGGTATGTCGGGACAAGTTTTTCACGGACCTACACTAAAAGTAAGTAGTGGGTTTGTAGTGTCGCAAATTCTTGAGCGAACTAAAAATATTTCGCGCAAAATATTTCCAAATGCAGAGATAGTTCGCAATTTTGAACAGATTCTTTCTAATCCAGAAATTGAGTTGGTAATAATAAATACGCCGGATACATTACATTTTGAAATGGCAAAACGTGCATTAAAAGCCGGAAAACATGTGGTGGTGGAAAAACCTCTTACACAAAAAAGCAGTGAAGCTGAAGAGTTGGTTCAATTGTCAAAAGAAAATGGAGTGCTGCTAACTGTTTACCAAAACCGACGTTGGGATGGCGATTTTAGAACCATTCAAAAAGTTTTGGCTGAAAATAAATTGGGCAGATTAATTGAGTTTGAATCGCATTTCGACCGCTACCGAACTTTTATAACTCTAGACACATGGAAAGAGGAGGGGGATGAATTTGGAGGTGTTTTATACAATTTAGGCTCGCACATGGTCGATCAGGTTTATGTTTTATTTGGAAAACCAAAAGAAGTAACTGCATATCTGAAAATTGTGAGAACCGCAGGCGTGGTTACTGATTATTACGATATCAGACTGGAATACGAGAAATTTTCGGCTTTAGTGAGATGTTCGTATTTAGTAAAAAATGCCGGGCCACGTTATACCATTCATGGTGAATTCGGCACGTTTAATAAAAGTGGAATCGACCCTCAGGAAGAGCTGCTAAAAGCCGGAAATTTACCTGTTGGCGATAACTGGGGAACCGAACCGCCTGACGATTGGGGAACAATTTTTTACGAAGAAGAGGGGGAGGATTTTGAAGAATTGGTTGAAACTGTTTCCGGCGATTATACTATTTTTTACAATAATGTTTACGATGCCATTCTTAATGGAGCCGAACTATTTGTAAAACCCGAAGAAACGGTTGAAGTGCTGAAAATTTTGGAAGCTTGTTTGGTGAGTAGCCACGAGAAGCGGACGGTTTATTTGTAAAAACAGATATTTTAATAATTTAAGAAATGCACTTTAATTTCAAACTTTTTAAGTGTTTCGCAGCTTCTTCATTTAGTTTATTTGTTGAGTTTTCTTCCACAACAAATTAATTTGTATTGGATCTTATAATACCGTACATAATACCAATTCCTGCTCCATAAAAGGAGTTCTCTTTTGAAATTAGAACCATTGGTCCAATAGAAAAACCAACCATACAACACAAAGGAAATTCAATCTTTGGATTAAGCATTAAACTAAGTTTAGTCTTTTTTTGAATATCATAATCATAATTGGTTAAATATTGATTGCTTTCGCGCCACTGCCAGTTCGTGGGGACCCTTTCGTTTGTTACTGCCGGTCCTGCCTGAAGAATAATTCTAATGTTTTCTATTGAATTGAAAGAGATAACTTTGCCAAACATAATATGAAAATTCTCGAAGTTTTCGGATGGAAGATTAAAATTAGGTGGAATTTCAGATTCCGAAGATTTTAAAAAATCGAAAGGTTGTGTAGAAGTTTGTTTATTGGCAGCCGAAAATCCAAATTTAACCAAATATCTACTGTTAAACATATAATTTATACCCAAATCGCCACCTATGTAGTTACCTGCAATAACATCACCCGATGCATATAAAAAGTGCTTTGACGAGTTCCGGGATAAAAATTTATTCGACCACTGCCCATAAATAGTACTAAAAATAAAAATGAAAAATGTTGAAATAATTAGTTTTTTCATGGTTGTATGAGTTTAAAAATCATTAAACCAAAATTGTTATTCGAACTTGTATGTGCTTTTTAAATATTTTCATCGTACAATAAAAAATTAAGAGTGGTACTAAATTCAAGATTTGAAACCTTATTCTTTTAATATTGTAAAATTACGTTGGGGTAAGAAAAATAAACAATAATTACACCTGAATATTGTTAAGTAAATACCTGAAAGTTGTCTTCACTTTTACTTACTTCGAGAGGATATTTTAGTGGGCAGGTTAAGTAGATGGGAAATAGGCTTTTTCAATTTGTAAAGCGATTTTCAAAACACCATTTATCATTATGCGAATCGGAATTCGCAAAGCTGAAAGTTGTTTCGAACCAGCTTTTAGAAGTTGTTAATTGGTAATAATTCACGGTTTTACTGGGAGTTACACCGGAATCAAGAAGTTTGATTTAAATAAAAATTGACTAATAAAAAGGATGCCATCCGTGTTTGCTGTAATTTATACGAATGGCATCTTTTTGTTTCAATATGACTGATGGAATTTCTCCTTATCAGTTTGTCCGGTTACGGTATCAACTTTTATTTCAGGTAGAGTAATAGTTTCAAATGTTAAACCAACATACGAATGCGATTCATAAACAGTTTCGCCAGTGGCTACTTTCTCGGCAACCAGTACTTCAATGTTGAAAACATCGCCCGTTTCCATTGATAAATCGTCGCCGGGGTAGTGGTAAGTTCCGTTGTCGCTGCTGGAAACTAAAGGGTAAGCCAGGTGGTTCTTAGACCGAGTTATTACTGTATCGTTCATTGCTTTGCGAACCGAGTCGTAAACGTTTAATGGTATTCTATTTTTAATGCTACATTCTAATCTTGCTCGTATTCGTACAAATAGGTTTGCGCGACAAAACGTACATTTGGCGTATTAATGCCTTTCTTCTGCACAAGAGATAAAACTTCCAAGAATGAGGCTGAGCGAGAAAAATTTTTTCAAATCTATTTAATGTTCTGTCATCAAGTTGACATTAACTTTTAATCTTTCCAATTCACTCCGGGTAATAGTAGGAAGTTTCCGATTTTTCAATTTTTCTATGACTAAAAGACCTATTTTTCTGGCGTCATTTTTATTTTGGAATGGAATTATTTCCTCAAAGGCAGGAACAATATCCTGCCTGATTATTAATGTTTTTCCTTTGAATATATTATAGCCCCATGCATTATCACCTGTTTTGAAAGTTTCAACAGAATATTGAGGATGCAAAATTGAATCATTGTTTCTTTGTAGTAAATCAACACTTTTAATAACCGATATTATTATTAGTGAAATTATTAAAAATCCAAAAGCAATTTTCGTTTTATTAATTGTCCTCATCATATTCTTCGTTTGGATCAAAACTCCAGATATCATCCAAATAGTAACTTGAACTTCTTCCAGTAGTTATATAAATTTTCGAACCAATACTAAATCCTACCGCCTCAGTTCTTGTTGGGCCTTCATAAGATGTCTTTTCATCCCATAAATCATAAACAGGATCGTACTCCCATACGGTTGAAGATAATGAACTGGAACTGCCTGTTGCAAGGTATCCGAAACCATTAACTGCGAAACCAACAGCACTCAATCTGGCAATAGTAGTATAATCATCATCATAATCGTCATCATCATCTGTATCAGCGATATCCCTTTTTTCGGTCCATAAACCACTTATTGGGTCGTATTCCCACAAATCAGTTAGATACGAACCATTATCAAGACCAGAAGTTACATAAGCTTTAGTTCCGATTACAAAGCATGATGCATCTGTTCTTTTAGATCCACCAATGCTAATGATTTTTGTCCACGTATCTGTGTCTGGATCAAATTCGTAAAAATCTTTCAGGTAATTTTCATCGTAACCGGTACCGACAATTATCTTATTGTTAATTGCAAAACCAACGGCTCCGTATCTTCCTGAACCGCTGAAATCAGCCTTTCTTTCCCATATATTATTAGTAGCGTCGAATTCCCAAAAATCATTTAATTTTTCCTCGCCATCGTAGCCCGTTCCGATATAACCTTTATTATTGGTTCCAATTCCAACAGCTCCAGTTCTGGCTTCACCCGGGAAATCGGCTTTTTGAGTCCAGTAATTGAATTCAGGATCATATTCCCAAAAGTCATTCAACCTGTCATCGCCATCGTAACCAGTTCCAATATACCCTTTATTATTAATAGTAAACCCAACTGCATCGCTCCTTGGAACTCCGTCAAAATCAGACAGTTCCGACCAGTTACCCAGATATTCTTCGTCTTCGTCTTCGCTACATGAAAAAATAAAAACGGATAGTAAAAAAAGCAGTAATAATTGATAATTAAATTTCATAGCTATTTCGATATTTATAATGTGATACTTCAAAAATTAGTACCACAAACCTATGCGACTTAGCATTCAGAAAAAAGGAATTTAGACTATTCTGCAAAAAGTATAGATAAACAGGCCAAAAGCATCTATTTACCTTCTAAATAAAATTTTGCAGGGTATTATTATAGTTAACAAAGTTTAAAACACGAACATAATCGTTTGTCATCTGCAAAATAGCTCTGTTGGTATATAATATTTTCAGATAAGGCTTTCCTTATCTTCTTTTGTGAACGAAAATATTAAAAATCAGGAATGAAATCAGGAACAATTTTGTTATTAGTCTCTTTATACTTATTGAATTTATCCTGTACAAACGAAAACGATTTACTTCAAGTGAAGATTGGGGATAATTTTATAGGCTCTCAAACCAACATTGTAATGATGGATTCCTTCAAAGTGAATATGTCAACTGTATTAATTGATTCTGTTTCAACATCAGGAACTGGTAAGCTTTTAGTTGGAAAATACACCGATAAGTATCTGGGAGATATTAGTTCCATAGGTTTCTTTCAATTAGATAAACCAGAAGATTTAACAATAAATGAAGAGTCAATTTTTGATTCAATTACTTTGATATTAAATTATGATGGAATATCATACGGAGATACATTATTGCCACAGGTTATTAATGTGCATCGGGTTAATGAGGATATTGAAGTAAACGATGATTATAGCTTATATAATTCTTCTTCTTTTAATTATGACGAACTTCCAATTGGCTCTTTATCGTTTTATCCAAAACCAAATTTTCAAGAGAATATTGAAATAAGATTGGACGATTCGTTAGGCGTTGAATTTTTAAATCTGATGATAAATGAGTCCGATGAAATTTCATCTTCAGAAGACTTTATCGAATATTTTAAGGGACTGGCAATTGTACCAGGAGAAAATAATTCATGTATTATTTCATTTGAAGGAATTGATTCATTGGTAAATATGAGATTGTATACTCACTATGTTGATAAGGAAAGAGCTGAAGTGAGTTATGATTTTTCGATGTATTCAACTTCAACCTGCTTTAATCAAATTTGCGCCGATTGTTCGGGTACTTCAATTGAAAATCTTACAACACAAAGAGAGGAAAAATCTTCGAATGAAACAGGAGAAATGACATTTATACAAGGTGGCCTTGGATTACTCACGCGTGTCGATTTTCCTGGATTAGGCAGGATGCTGGAGATGGATTACCGATATATATTGTATAAAGCTGAATTGGTTTTAAAACCATATCCTAACGCCTATTTGCCAGATGAATTACCTGATGAAATTTTACTTTACAATACCGATAAAAACAACAACCTTGTTTCGGAAACTACAGACGATGATGGAGAAACAGTTTATGCAGACTTCTATTTGGATGAGATTTATAATGAAAATACTTACTTCAATTTTGACGTAACCAGTGCAATATTAAGTGAGTTAAGCGATGGTTATGTAGATGTTGAAAGTGGATTTATAATTGCACTCCCTGAAGAAAAAAGGGAAAGCACCCTGGATCGTTTGGCTTTTGATGCCCGGAATGGTTTGTCGTTTAAACCAACATTAAAATTATACTACATTTTTTACTATTAAAATTTACCAAACAGGTATATTTTCTATTTCAGATTAAGAACAAATATTATGATGAAGCGAATAATAGCATTACTATTTATATTGTTAACGATTGGTGCAAATAGCCAGAATACAATTTCTCCATATTCAATTTTTGGCCCGGGAGAAATTCAGAACAAGGGTTTTGGTGCTACACAAAGCTTAGGTGGTGCAGGAATTGGTTATAGAAATGGCGGCAGTCTTAATAATATAAATCCCTCGTCGTACACGTCAGTCGATAGTTCAAGAATAATAGTTGAATTTGGTATTGAAAATAAACTTTACAATCTAAATTCCAAAAGTATTTCTCAGACCGGATATACCGGAAATTTAAATTATGTTGCAATGGGATTTAGATATACCAAATGGATGTCAGGCTCATTTGGACTTGTTCCCTTTAGTTCTATTGGCTATTCTATTTCCAAGGAAAATTTCATTGAGGGAACAAATTCAAAATATACTTCAGTTTATAACGGAAGTGGTGGTATTAACCAGTTTTATTTCGGTCATGCAGTAAAACTATTTAAAAATCTTTCGCTTGGCTTGAATATCTCTTATATGTTTGGTTCTCTTATTCAGAAAGAAGACATCGAAGCGACCAATTATGTTCCGCAAGTGCAGATTAATCGTCAGGATTTTCTTAAGAGTTTCTATTTTGATTATGGATTACAGTATTCGGTGCGAACAAATAAATTTGACTATACATTCGGACTAGTTTACAGTAACAAACAAAAACTAAATTCGACGCATATTCTTAGTGTTTATGATGAAAGTAGTGCATTGATTCGATATGAAGAATATGATACTGATTATTTAACTCTACCAACGATATTTGGCGTAGGTTTGGGAATAAATAAACAAGGAAGATACAATTTACTCCTAGATTATAATTTTCAGAAATGGTCTGGTATTGAATATCCAATTCAATACGATGAATTTGTTAATTCGCACAGTTTCTCTTTAGGATTGGATTTTAGACCCTGGGAATACAGTGTCGCAAATCAATTTTATAAAAATTGGGAATATCAGCTTGGTTTTAATTATAAATCATCGTATTTGAAATTTGGAAATGAAATTGTTAGAGGCGGAAGTATAAGTTTAGGAGCAGGAATTCCTCTGCCAGGCAATATTTCAAAAATAAATTTGGGGATTGAAATTGGTTCAAACGGAACAGTTACAAATCGCCTGATTCAGGAAAAATACATTTTGTTAAACCTTGGATTAAGTATGAATGAAATTGCCTTTATAAAAAGGAAATTTAATTAAAGTTAGTCAATAGTGTTTGTTAATAATCTGATTTCTATATAAATTGGGAGCTTTCTCATAATCAAAAGTCCTTTTATGTAGCGGGGGTTGAACTCTTTTTCGGCAGCTTCGTCAATCCTAGTTTATACAAATCTCAAAAATCGATAAAAAAGAAAGACCATCTCAAATTTTGTTTTGAGACGACCTCCTCCGACACGACAGAAGAATAAAGTATACCCATTTGGCTCTTGCTTGCTTCAGGACAAGTTGTTGCCACTTTTCCTTTAAAGGGATAGAAGCTTTAAACTTAGTTGGAGTATTGGGCAAAATACTGACTATTTATCAAACTCTGGAATAAACTACCCCGAGGCAGAGCCATCGAGGTATTAAAACGGAATAGTATTTTTTACGAAAAACCAGCCGTTTTTCAAACTTTTCCGCCTATTACCCCGAGGTAAAACCTCGAGGAATTCT
>CAYZBC010000180.1:0-10580 GCA_964476535.1 uncultured Maribellus sp. | reverse complement strand
ACAGTACTTGAATACGGAAGATATCCGGAAGAGATTTTTGCTGAATGGGAAACTGTAAAAAACAAAGTGGGTGCCGACGAAATGAAAAATATTCCTTTCGGAGCGGTAGCTATGATGGGTTATGCCGATAAGCTTAGCGGGGGATTGCAACAGTTTATGGCCGGAGCCCGAAAATTTGATTTAAAAGAATCTGATCGCAGCGACTTGATTGCTTCAAACCGCGAAACAGCCGAAGTAACAAACATTCCGTTTATGACCGATGCTCTCGATGATGAGGCAAAAGCCATTTTACGAGGGTAATAAACGGCTGGCGTTTTCTATATTAAACAGCAAAAAAATGGCATCCTTTTATGGGGGTGTCATTTTTTTATTGATTAAACCTAATTTTTAATTTATCCAGAAAAATAACAACTCCATCTTTGTCCTGATTACAGAATATGGTAAATTATATTACCCCTATTTATTTTTGGCTGGAGTGAATTTTCTTGAATAGAAATATTTGTTGGGGCAAGATTGAAGTAAAAGAAGTAATATTTTTTGAGAATTCTTCGTTGTGCTACTTCGTGAACCCTTTGAGATAAATTGTGGTAGAAAAACTAATCACAGAAAACAGAAAAAGGACACAGAGTTACATCGAGAATTCCTTAGGACAACCGATTAAATTCAACAACCAGTCTTTTCAGTAACGATATAGTATTCGATGTTTTTCGCGGAGGCTTTCCGAGGAAGGGCAAATTTGTTGCACTTGGAAATATGTTCCCAAAAGTCTTTATCTTTATTTTCGGTATGCCAATGTTTGTTAGGTGTTAGCATTTATTGCAGGAGAATTGTGGTGGCGTTAAGATAGAGGGAAGTTGGAAATCGGGAGATCAAAATTGAAAAAAAGTTGAGGTTTGAAAACAATGTCTTTTTGTTGTTCCGGAAAAGTTGGAATTTGAATTCCCCAATGAATTATAATAGAATTGGAGAGACAGGAGTCCCATAAAATTTGCTGCTACCCAACAACATGGAAATAAAGAAGCAGCACATAGTAAATGAATTATGATATTCAGCAGATAATTTTATTTTACCTGCTGAATAGTCAAAATAATCTTCTGAGGTTTTTGGTTATACTGCACCCTGTGCAATCATCGAATCGGCAATTTTAATAAAACCGCCAACATTGGCACCATTCACATAATTGATGTACCCATCTGGTTCTGTGCCATATTTCACACAAGTTTTGTGAATATTTACCATAATTCCATGTAATTTTTCGTCAACTTCTTCGCGCGACCATGGCAGACGCATCGAGTTCTGAGTCATTTCAAGTCCCGATGTAGCAACACCACCGGCATTGGCTGCTTTGCCCGGCCCGTAAAGAATTTTTGCATCTATAAATACTTCTACAGCTTCGGGGGTCGATGGCATGTTTGCTCCCTCAGAAATTAATGTACATCCGTTGCCAATTAACATTTCTGCATCTTTTTTGTTAATTTCGTTCTGTGTTGCACAGGGGAAAGCCATATCGCAAGGAATACCCCATGGTGATGCACCGGGTATATAAGTTACTCCGTATTTATCAGCATATTCCTTAATGCGACCGCGACGAACATTTTTTAGATTCATTATGTAAGCCAGTTTTTCTGCATCAATGCCTTCGGGATCGTGAATAAATCCGTTAGAATCTGAAAGGGTAACCACTTTGGCGCCTAATTCAATCAGTTTTTCAATGGCATATTGCGAAACATTTCCCGAACCTGAAACAACCGCAATTTTGCCTTTCATTTCAATGTTGCGGGTATTCAACATCTCCTTAGCAAAATAAACTGTTCCGTAACCGGTAGCTTCCGGGCGGATTAAACTGCCGCCCCATTCGAGTGCTTTTCCGGTAAGCACACCCGTAAATTCGTTGCGGATACGTTTGTACTGGCCGAACAAATAACCAATTTCGCGACCACCAACTCCTATGTCACCTGCGGGCACATCGGTATTGGATCCAATAAAGCGTTGTAATTCAGTCATAAAACTTTGACAGAAACTCATTACTTCATTGTCTGATTTTCCCTTTGGATCGAAGTCGGATCCACCTTTGCCTCCACCCATTGGAAGGGTTGTTAAGCTGTTTTTTAAAACCTGTTCAAAGGCAAGGAATTTTAGGATGCCCAAATTAACTGTGGGGTGAAAACGAAGACCGCCTTTGTAAGGTCCAATGGCACTGCTCATTTGAATACGGAAACCACGGTTAATTTGAATTTCCCCGCTGTCATCGACCCATGGCACCCGGAACATCATAACCCGTTCAGGTTCTACCATTCGTTCCAAAACTTTTGCATGTTGATATTTAGGGTTTTCATCGATGAAAGGCATCAATGATTCCACAACCTCCTGAACTGCTTGATGAAATTCAGACTCACCCGGGTTTTTGGCAATTACATTTGCCATAAAAACGCTCACTTTTACATTTAAAATTTCTGTCATAACCGGTTTTTATTTTATGAATAATATTTTTAATCTTTCGTTTATGACAACAAAAATAACAGTGCGTGAGCAGGAAGGACAAAATGATTTTAATATTACGTGTTTTACGTATATAGAGCTTGTCTGTAAAGTCTGACTTCTTCGTTAGGGTTGTAATAAAAACAGCCATTCGTAAGCTGATGGACTACTTTATTTTCTGTCTTCGTAGGTCATGAATTCGAATTTTGTGGTTCAAACGCTTTACTTTATAGGCCTACTCTCTTTCGTAAATAAAATGTATGATTAAACAGCGATTCTTGAGGGATGTTATCTGTTATATGTCGATGATGTTGTTTTTGATGCCAAATTTTATCAAATCCACGGTATTTTTCAGGTTGAGCTTGTGCATGATGTGATTTTTGTGGGTTTCGACCGTACGAACACTTATAAATAAACGTTCGGCTATTTCCTGATTGGAAAGACTCTCACCCATCAGTTGCATAATTTCCACCTGTCGTGCACTTAATTGGTTTATTTCCGCTTTTTCGCTAATTCCCTCATTGTTTATGCCCGAAATATACTGGTTCAAAACAATATGAGTTATGGATTTGCTAAAATAATCGTGCCCGTTTCTTAAGGTGTAAATGGCTTCCATTAAGTCATTTAGTGTAGAATCTTTTCCAAGGAAACCTTTTGCCCCCACTTTAATGGTCTTTAAAACAATCTCCTCGCCTTCGATTGCCGACATAATCAGTATTCTTAAGTTGGGATTAATTATTTTTAATTGCACGATTAGGTTTAGGTTTCGTATCGAAATATCGTGCAGATTAAGAATAAGAATGTGGATCTTAATCTTTTTTAGTTTTTCTGTAAGAGTTGCTCTGTCGCGGCAACTAAATATCAGTTTTATGTCTGAAATTTCAGATAATAATACTGATAATCCCTGCAATCCTAGTTTATGTTCATCAAATAATGCAATGTCAATCATTTGTAAATTGTTCTATCATTTTTACTGGGTAAGTGTTCGGTTGAAACGATAGTAGAAGTTTTATTTTTACCATCCATCAAAACGGAAACCGGAGTATCTAGTCTCACATGATTGAAATATTTGGTTTGATGTTTAAGAGGTAGTTTGTTTAGCATTTCCCAACGAATAAAATCGGTTGAAGAGGAATGTATTACGGAGAAGTAGCCAATATTCATCGCTGTAACGTTATGGAAGAAATGTGAACCCATAGAAGAATCGAGAGGATAATTATGCAGGCTTACTTCCACTATTATTCGGGCATTCGAAATCTGAGACCAATTTACCGGAATTCCCACAAACTGGTCGCGGCTTCCCCAACGGCCGGGACCAATTAAAATATAAGGTCTGTCGTTTTCAATCATTATTTTGTTCAAGCTCTCTATTTCTTCAGCCATTTCAAGCGTTTTTAGTTTATTGAATTTGACATTATCAACAAAAATAATATCTCTGATGTTATCGATTCTACCATTACCTACGCTCGATTTGGTATAAAGCATCATCTTCGACCGATCAATTTTTTCAAGATTTATTTTTTCCCCTAAATATTCACCAACAAGAGGTTTAATCTGTAATAGATAAAACGAAGGTAGCCCGTTCTTTGTACGATCCAAATCTACTGCGTACTCAATTTCAACGGGCGAACCAAAGGCTTCCTGCACCGTACTTAATATTGTACTGATGGTTTTGGCGAGCGGGATGTAATTATAATTTAATATGTTTGCGAAGTTTACAACCAATGGGCCTAAACCGGTATCTCCGGGTTCAAGCCGGTCGTTGTTTGTATTATACACCGAAACACAATGTTTTAGGGTGCCATGTGGTATTGCATCATAAATGTCGAGCAGTTTCAGTGCTGCCAATTCACCGTTTTCCAGAAAATCGGGATCTTCTTTTTTGCAATCCAATGCATAGAACTGTACCTGAGAACTATTCAATAGATTTTTTAAACTGGAATTCGATACGAGTGGATATTTAGGCGAAAATCGGAATGATTTCCAACCATCAACCACATATGTTCCTAATCCGAAACCGATAACCGAAACCCCTTCTTCGGGTTTCATGTTCGCAACCGGATAATAGTTGAATGATTGGGCAACACCACTGATGTGCGGATAATAATAATTTCCATGTTGATTACCTACCAGTTCCTGCAAAACAACCGCCATTTTTTCTTCCTCAATTTTGTGATGCATTATTGAAAGAAAATTTCTTGCTTTAGTCGAGAAAGTAGATGCAAAAACCATTTTTATGGCGTTGGCAACCCATTCGTAAACTAACCTTTTGTTTGAGTTGTTTGGGATGATGTATGTATCGAATACACCGGCAAATGGTTGGGTGACAGAGTCTTCTGAATTGCTGGATGACCTTGCAACAATAGGCTTATCTATTTGAATTACGAATACTTTCAGTTTTTTTATGAGCGATGCAGACAAATGTGCTTCCATAAAGAGTTCTCTTAATCTCTGGTATGAGATGTCCGGATCAACTATATGCTCAAATAGTTTGTTTTTTGTAATGAAAGACTGGAACTCATCGGTGCCAATTACTACGGTTATGGGGGTTGTTATATTTATTTGGTCTGCCAGCTGGGGAAATTCAATGTTATAAATCAATGTGTTGATAAAAGCAAGTCCACGCCCTTTTCCACCCAATGCGCCACCGGTTAATGAAACAATGTTTTTTTCATCGATAATGGCGGTTTCATTAAAACTTAAAATCTTTCCTTTTTTCTTTTCTTTGCGGTGCGATCGTATGGTTTGAAGGAGATGTTCTCTGGTTTCACGAATGGTGCTAAACATATTAATAGATAAAGAATTTAGCGTTCGTGCCAGTTGAATTTCGCCCCGCTGCATGAGCCAAAGCGACAATTGGTTTTCGGAGGCATGTAGTTCAAGTGATTCATCGGGGACATTCTTTACTAAAGTTTCGAACTCGCGTAAGGTTTTTGCAACCCCAATTTTTTCTCCTTTTCTGTTTCGAAAAATAAAATGACCAAAACCCAGATAATTGTTCAGAAAATGTTTGAGTTCTTTCAGAAGTGTTTCTGAATTTTTATTAATAAAATTAACATCAAGTTCCCTCGCTACCTTTTCGTTGCTGTTTTCAGAAGACTGCAATACAATGGGTAACTTCGAAATGTGCGATTTTATATACTTAACAAATTTAACACCTGCATTCTTGTCCAGCTTTCCGGCACGTTCGAACTCCATATCCGAAATCACGCAAAGCATGAAGTCGTGGTATCTATTAAAAATAGCAGTTGCCTCTTCATAATTTCTGGCATGAAGTATTTTTGGCCTCGATCTCATGCGGCTGATTTTCTCCAGTTCGTTCTTCTCGACTTCGGGCAATAACTGTTGGATATGGTTGAAAACAATATCGTAGAGGATTTGTATGTATTTCGAATAATAGTCGGGCGAGTCTTCAATTAACAATATTACCCTAACTAAACCGACGCGGGTATCATTTTCGACATTAACCTTGTCTTCAGTTAGTTTTACTATGGCAAACAATATCAGCGAATCGCCGCTCCATACAAAAAGTTTATCCACCGATCTGATAGTTGGCACAAGTTCTTCGTAGTATTTGATGTCGCTTTTTCTATTCAAAAGCAAATATATGGGTAGGTTCTCGTACTTATCTTTTATTTGTTCGCTCAGTTGGATTGGGGCTTCACGATCTACTCCAGCCATTAAAATAACCAGGTTGAAAGGTGTGGTTTCCAGGAGTTCCATTGCTTCCTCGGCTGTGGAAACACCTGTGATACGAGGTGTTGAAAATAGACTGTACTGGTATATTTCGCCCATAAACCGGGCAAAGAATGAGTCTTCGCTTTCAAGGGTAAATGCATCATATAAAGTTGAAACAAAGAGGATGTGTTTGATCTTATGCCTCATCATGTCGAGATAGATATACTTGTCGATGGCCTGCTGGTTGAAATAGAGCTGAAGGGGCTTTTTATTTGTGATCATTGAGCTGCGGAAGGCATCGGTTGGGTGGATCTCGTGTGCCGGAACACCCTTTAAGTGAATAAGCCCCCTCCCTTTGTAATTGTTCAGATAACCGCTAATCAGTTTGCTGATATTGATTAATAAATTTCTTTCTTCGTAAAGGAAAGGGCCTTCGTCCTCCATCGGAAATTTCCTGAGATAATATATCTCGATGGTCCCTTTTTTGTTGTCGATGGTCACAAAATTATCGGCAAGTAACCATTTTGTTTTTTGAAAGTTTTTACTGGCGTAAGTTTTACCTTCATAAATTATTTGTACGGCTGTAAATTTGGGATATTGCCACGATTTAGGTAATAAGGAACAGATTTCCTGAAGGGTTTCTCCAACTGGCTTCCCCTCTTCAATAATTGTTGATGTTTGGTTGATGGCCTTCAGCTCTTTTAATCTTTCGATATTTTCGCGATTCAGTTTTTTTAAAACATTTCTTGTTGCAGAACCCGATATAAGCGTGGTAAGGTTTACCAAAAGATCTCGTTCTTCCTTTAGAAAAGGTCCTTCTGATTCCAGAGGGAATTCACGCAGGTAAAAGATTTCAATAGAACCTTTCTTTTTCCCGGGCAATTCAAAATAGTGCTTCATCGCCCAAGAAGTTTCTTTGAATTTACGGCTTAGAAAAACAATTTTATTATACTTTATCCGCACTACTGTATCATCCGGATATTGCCACGAATCGGGTAAAATATCTACAATTTTTTGCAACGCCTCTTCCAAAGTTTTGGATTCATCAAGAATTGCTGATGTTTGGTTAATCCCTTTTAGTTCTTTTAACCTTTCCGCATTCTGATGCAACAGTTTTTGTAAGGCATTTTTTGAAAGCGAACCTGCGATTAACGACGAGAGATTCTCTATGAGGCATTGTTCTTCATCGAGAAAAATCTTCTCGCCAGGAGAAACTGGAATTTCGCGGTAGAAAACCTCTATCGCACCATGCCCTCCATCGGGGCTTTCAAAAGTATATCCAATTTTATAAGGAGTTTCCGAAAAATCGGGGCTAATAAAACTTTTGTTTCCAAAGGTAATGCGAACCATCGCCTGCAATGGAAATTGCATAGCCTCTGGAAGGATGGAACACACTTCCTGAAGTAACTCATCAATAGATTTACTTTCCTTCAGGATATCGGCTGCCCGTTTGATGCTTTTAAGTTCTTTTTGCCTTTCCCCAATATCGTATGATACTTTTTTTAATTGAAATTTCGACAGAATGCCATTGAGTATTGGAACTGTAATATTTAAAACAGCATCGGCTTCCAGCATTACTTGGGGTGATATCGGATTTTTTTTTAACGGTTTAAGAAAAATCTCAATTAAACATTTTTTGCCGTTTGGCAATAAAAAATCCTCCTTTACTAAATCCCTTGTTTTCAAAAAATATTCGTTTGTAAAAATCTTATTCTCAAAAGAAACTCTTGAATGTACAAGCCCCCCCGGATAACATGTTCCCGAAATTGTATTACATACTTTTGTTATTGCTTCGTTAGAATTGTTTTCGTCGGCAAGGATTTTTAACAAACCTGATGTAATTTCCTGTTTGTTGAAATAAAATGCATCCTCACCGGTTTGATCTTTCAATTGATTTGAAAAGGATACGTTTTCCATAACTCCAAAAATACTTATTCGTTTTTATAATCCAACTTGTGTTTTCGAAGACATGAACAGTTTTATGAAAAAAAAACAGGTTTATGCCGAAGGATTACATTTTAAAATGTTTTAATTCTTTTTGATTTAAATACTTTTATGCAACGAAATATCGTACATCAGTGAAAACGAAAATAGTACACAACATTTCCCAGCTCCTGAAAAAAGTAATTCTATTCTTCCTTTCAATTCTGTTGTTGTATCTTATTTCAGCTCTTTTTTTATCGTTGTTAAGAACCCGACCAATAGAGCTATCCTGCCGGGCTGACAAAGAAATTTCCATTTCTACAAACGGAGTTCATCTTGATATTGTATTACCCGTTGAATATGTTCACCCGGAATTACTTGAGAAATTAAACATTTTAAAAGGGACAAAATATGTTTCGTTTGGCTGGGGTGACCAGGAATTTTATATAAATACTCCTACCTGGGCAGATCTAACCTTCCCAATTGCGTTTAATGCACTGTTCCTGAAAAGCAAAACTGTCATGCATGTTACCTGTTACCAAAGTTCTTATCAGTCGTGGAGACGCTTAGATTTATGTAACTCTCAATTAGACTTATTAAACCAATATATTGAGAGCTCCTTCACAAAAAAAGAAAACGGAAATTTAATAAAATTGGATGTTAAAGGATATTATAAATCCGATAGTTTCTTCGAAGCACAAGGAAGCTTTTTTTTCTACAGAACCTGTAATATTTGGGTGAACAAAGCCCTTAAAAAAATTGGAGTCAGTACTTCAATCTGGTCGCCTTTCGATCTGGGTATTTTGTACCATTTACCTGAGTAACCTGGAAACCGCTCTTTTTCTTTTCCTGACTTTCACATTAAGGATTTCGACCGTCACCGAAAAAAAACAAAGTAAAATTACATAGCGAACTAAAACTGCTTGGTCAAAAACTTAGAAATCAAAAATAATAATTTAAATTTCTCTTTCAGGTCTCAATTTGCAAACTTAATTTTATATCACACTTAAAACTTTATGTTAAGCATGAGCTTCATTTCAAAAAGAATAATTCAATTTATTTTCTGACTCTTGTGTTTTTTTTATGTACCAATTCGGTGAATAAAAGTAAAGTGGTGAATTCTAGGAAAACTCCATCGGCATTGATCCACGTGCTCCACGATTTACCTGGTAAATAGGCGACAATAAAATCGGTGTATAACAAACCGCTTTCGAAATTATTGTGGGTACCGATTTGTTGGAAATGGTTTCAAGAATTGGAGATGAAAATGGATATTCTCATTTTATTCTGGAATTGGGGAAATACTCTTTTATGATAAACGAATTGAGTTCATTTTTTTAATCCTGTAATTTGTTGAGATACAAGGAGTATTTTAAAATTTTAGTAATGTTTACAGATTGTCAATTTCAATAATTATTATCTTTGCAAAATGAGAATTGCAATCATAGATCTGGGAACAAATACATGTAACCTCTTAATTGCAGAGACCAATACAACAGGTTTTACCATTCTTCATCAAAGTAAACAATTGGTAAAATTGGGCGATGATAAAATCAGGGAAAATGAAATCAGTCCCGAAGCCACTGGAAGAACTTTGCAATCGTTTCAAATTCATGCAAAAATTATTAAGAAATATAATGTTGAAAAAGTAAAAGTAATTGCAACTTCTGCGGTTCGTTCGGCTGAAAATAAAATAGAATTTCTTGAAAAAATAGGTAAACAAACTGGGTGGATTATTAAGGTAATTTCTGGCGAAAAAGAGGCGGAACTGATTTTTAAAGGTGTGTTGCTGGCTTTTAATAATTACGAAAATCCATCGATAGTTCTAGATGTTGGTGGTGGCAGTAACGAGTTGATTCTGGCTCATCATAAGGAAGTGTTTTGGAAGGAAAGTCGTCCGACCGGAATGGCGCGAGTGATTAGTAATTTCAAACTTTCAGATCCTATTCATTTTAATGAGATAAAAATTCTTCAAAACTATTTTTCGGAAGAGCATAAAAGTGCTTTTAAGAATTGTGCTGAAAAATCGGTTCAAACTTTAATTGGTTGCTCGGGAGCATTTGATACTCTTGCTGATATTATTGATGAGGTTGAACCGGGAGAAAAGCAACGAACGGCTCAGGAAATTTCGATTGATGAATTTTATACTGTTTATAATATGCTAATAAAATCGACACGTGAGCAACGACTTCAAATGAGAGGGATGGATTTTGTGCGGGTAGATTTGATTGTTCCGGCTGTAATATTAATTGAACAACTGATTTCTGAAATAGGAATTATGACTATTATTCAAACTGATTTTGCGTTGAGGGAGGGGGTTCTTTACGATATTATTGAACCACGAATTCTTTAGCTAATTTACAGTTGCCAAGCTTTTCAATTCCTTCTGTTTTATTTAATATTTCTAATCTGTTTCGGGCTTTAATTGCTCCCATCTTCGGAATTTGCTCAACATAATATATTTCGCCTGCATCAAATAGCAAATCCAATTCCTCTTTATT
>CAYZBC010000179.1:0-10603 GCA_964476535.1 uncultured Maribellus sp. | reverse complement strand
GTAAAATAAAAAAAGGCAGTAGAGATTTGTTTATTTCTTGTTCCAGATTGTGAAATTTATAATTGCGGCTCATATAATTAATCTTTTCTTTAGCCACGCGATACAATCGCGTGGCATTCTAATTTTTTAGATAGTTAACCAGAATAATTTTCTTTATTCACATAAAAAAACGGTACAGACGAATAAACAGATTCCATATCTATATTCTATTTGTAGAAAGATAGAACGCGATACAATCGCGCACCAGCATAATTTAAATTACTTGTTTTCATCTTTTGGAAAGATTATTTAAAATCTCTTCGTATTCTTTAAAACGATGTTCACGAATAGGTCTTATTTTTGGTTCGGTATTAAAGTACAATAGCAAACACGGGCATATTGATTTATAGTTGTCAACATACTCATAACTTTGTAATTCGTTGTTTTTTATTCGTTGCTTTATTTTGTTGTGGTATGGATACATTTGCTCCTGTATTTAATTCGGCATAAGGATTCAGTTTATGAATTGCAGACAAATTGGTAGTACGAACTTATTACCTTAGTTTGCTGCAGCACGATCTTATCGTGTGGTATTCTAATTTTATAGGAACGCGATACAATCGCGCACCAACAGGAGGAAGTTTCGATTTAATTACATTATCGTAAGGTCAGTCGGTGCCAACCAGAATGTTTTAATTTCAAGTTCATTCTTCAATTCTCCTAAGCAAATTTTTAGTCCATTTTTGGAAAATAGAAAGTCCCTAATATTTTATGTTTCGATTGAAAATGTTTTCATTATTCCGAATAGGAATCCTACGTCTTTGGTTTGCCATACTTGATATTCCATTTTTTTGTATTACGCTCCCAATAATGGTAAATGCTTTATTTTGTGGTAAGTTAAGGCCATTGAAATACAATGTTTTAATTCAACTTCAGGCATTTTGTCATTTAGTTTAAAAATAATTGCTCTATTACCTTCATATTCAAATTTGTCTTTATAAATTGTTTTAAATGTTGGGACCAAACTAGATGTACATTTAAAATAGATGGCAAACTGTTCAGGATTTTTCTCTTTCCAATCCATTCTTACCGTGCTACCATATTTTGTCAGATAACTAGGTTCTCCCCATTTAAGTGTTTCCTCCAGTTTATCAAGACCGTCAATTTCTGATGCAACACTTAAAACCAGTTCCCTAAGATATAGTAATTGCTGTTGTACAGATTTGGGGTATTTGTTAAATACTTCTTTAACTTTTGGATTACTTTTTAACTTCATTTTATTCTCCATTTTTTTGGTCTGGTGCTAAAATGTAACGTTGTGCTAACTACACCGTTGTTCCTGTTATTTTTGTTAATATAGTTAAAAAAGGTGTCGCTAGCACTGGTGTATATAACTTTTTTAAACCACTGTTTCTACTTGTATTGTTATTTAATTCCTTAATTGCCTGTCCTGGTTGCAAGGGGGGGGGGAGAAAGTCTTTGTAATCTATAGAACAACATCCACAGCATTAATCACTTCATCCACATTCTCCTTCGTAAAACAAAGTGGTGGTTTTGATTTAATCACATTATCGTAAGGTCCGTCGGTGCCAACTAAAATATTTTTTTCACGTAATTTATTTTTTACACGATTTGCTAATTCTGTGTCCGGTTTTAAAGTAATCCGATCTTTTACAAACTCAAAACCAATAAAAAGCCCCGAGCCACGAACATCGCCAATACATTCGTATTTTTGCTGAAGTTTTCGTAATTGTTGCAAATAATAATCGCCAACTATTTTTGCATTTTGTTGCAATTTTTCTTCTTCAATAACATCTAAAACAGCTTGTCCAATTGCACAAGAAACTGGATTTCCGCCAAACGAACTAAAAAATTCCATTCCGTTATTAAAAGCTTCGGCAATTTCGTCGATGCAAACTACTGCTCCCATCGGCTGGCCGTTTCCCATTGGTTTTCCAAGAATTACAATATCCGGGACAACTTCGTGTTGTTCGAATCCCCAGAAAAAATTGCCCAATCTTCCAAACCCGGTTTGTACTTCGTCTGAAATACAAATCCCGCCCTGTTTCCTGATTTTAGCATAAATTTCTTTTAAATAACCGAAGGCAAGTGGGACTTGTCCACCACAACCAACAATTGGTTCAGCAATAAATGCAGCTATATTTTCATCCGAATTGTTAATTTTTTGAATGGCATTTTTCGCATAAGAAAATCCTGCATTTTCGAATCTAAATTTACCACGATAAACATCTGGAATGGGAAAGCAAACCGTATTTTCAGAAATTCCCTTTCCACCTTTCCCCCCAAATTTGTAATGACTGATTTCAATTCCAGCCTGCGTATTTCCGTGGTAACCGTGTTCTACAACTGCAATTTTTTTCTTCCCTGTAAAATTCCTTGCCAAACGAATTGCCAAATCGGTAGCTGCACTTCCCGAATTCACAAAAAAAACCTTGCTTAAGGTTTTAGGAAAGTAGCTTAATAAATTGGCTGAATATTCGTTGATTTGATCGTATAGATAACGGGTGTTGGTATTGAGTTTAGCCATTTGTTTTTGACCGGCTTCTACAACCCGTGGATGCGAGTGACCAACATGCGGAATGTTATTATAAGCATCTAAATAACTGTTTCCGTATTTATCAAACATGTACTGAAACGCCGCCCGCTCCATGTAAATGGGCTTTTTATAACTTACCGAATAAATAGGGTTTAACGATTTGAATCGTTCAGTTAATATTTTATCAACTGATTTTTCTTCAGGAATATCAAATCCTGCTGCTTTGCAAAATTCATTCTGTGCAAAAACAGGATTGATTATTGTCCACTTTCTTAACATTTTCCAGGCAGGTTTTTCGCTGATTTGAATGTATTCGTTTTCCGGACGTTTTGCTTTTTCGTATGCTGAATTGCAAACACTGGTGCAAAGTCGGGCAGCAATTAGCCAATACAAAATATCGATTTCCTTTTTTTGCAAAGGAAAAATTTTATGGTACTCTGAAATGATAGGAGCTGCCCATTCAAAAGGATTTTCTTTTCCCATTAATGCATAAGTCAAGGCAATTGCCAGTTCGTTAATTAATTGCGAATAACAAATGTCGCCAAAATCTATTAATCCTGAAATTTGGTTGTTCTGTGTTAAAGTGTTCCATTCGTTTGCATCGCCATGAATGGTTTGTTTGCGAAGTGTCGGGAGAATTGGAGTGACATTCTCTTTGAACTGCTGAAAAAAGTAAGCCACTATTTTTCTGTCTGCCGGATTTGTTATGTATTGCACATATTCTTCATTCAATAAAAAATGTTGTAAATCCCATTTTAATTGCCGCGCTTCAATTACATAATTCCGAAAACTACGAAGTTGGATATCCATTTCAGCCAAAAATTTTCCAAATGATTTGAAAAGTTCGGGTGTGTGTTCAGCATCTCCTAAAAATTCTCCTTCAAGATAAGTTAATAATCGGGCTACTTTTGAAGTGTGTTCATCCTTAAATGGAGTTAATAATTCTTTGTCAATGTTTTCAATTGGATTTGGGCAGCCGGAATTTCCTTTTTTTTGAAGATGAATTAAAAGCTCATTTTCGGCTTTTGCAAAATCAACTTCTTCCTTTTTATCCGAATAAACTTTTAAAATGTATTTTTCAGAACCGTCTTCAACTTTATAATTTACAATGTCGTACCCAACTAATTTTTGAATCTCTGGATTTTTAAACTTGTATTTTTCTGAAATCGTTTTTTTCATTTGCTAAAATTAGAATCAAGATGCAAGAATCAAGATACAAGACAAGATGCATTTCCTACATTTTTTTGACGTTTTTTTAAATAATATTTCTTCTATTCAGGTTTTATCTTGCTGATTTTGTTCAAAGTATTTATCTGTATTTTCTGAAAAAATTATTGAGTTGATTTGTTAATTGTTTAAAAATTGGTTTTGTAAATTCAATAAATAAATCTTGCTCGGGAGGTAAAGAAATCACTTTTCGTTTTGTTAAATCGCGCTGTTTTTTATCCAGCGCTTCAATGTCTCCTGCAAAAATGGCGTAATCATTTACCCAGGTAAAAGAGCCGGGAATAAGGTTGTCGCGAAGCAAATTATTCGTTTGGAAATCGACAATTTTTAAGTTCAACCGACCACCGGAAACTACTTCGTCGGTGTATGTTTTTAATTTTGCCAAGTAAGTATTATACTCAGTTTTTGATGTGTCTTTTGTATTAATTTCTACTCTTTTCTTTACCGTTTCTTCTTTTTCTTTGCGAGTTACGTTGCCTACCGAGAAGTCGAAAAACTCCATCCGAACAACAAAATCGGGTTGTTCAATTTTAAATGTTTCCGCTTGTTGAGGCGAATAGAAATTAACAAATCCCTCATTGGGAAATTTGTTATTCAGGAATTCAAAAACCTGGTTGTAAAAGAATTCGGAACTTAATTTGTATTTTTGGGTATGTACGGTAATTGCCTCGACAATAACTTTTACAGTGGCAATTTCTTTTGCTATTTCTAATTTTTGAAAAACATCTTTATAACCGGGGATCAATTGGTCTGTTCGGGAAAAATGATCAAAAGCGATTCGTGCCGCTTCCTGTGTTTGATATTCCAATTCAATTAATCCGGCGTTGTACCTTTCTTCTGCAGCTTTTTCAAAAGCCATATTTAATTCCGAAGAATAGGTTTTAGGATTTTTAATTATTTTTCGTGCTGCCGGAGTACTTCGTATTAAATCGGATAGACGGTTTACCTTTAGCATCAAATTAACAGCTGCCTCCCATTTAAATGCACCGTTTGTTGTAAGCGCAAAATCCAATTCTTCCTGCGACCAATTGAGAGCCATCGGATAACCTTCTTTCAAAACCTGGTTCGCCTTTTTATTGTCGGGATCAGATTTTAGCCTTTCAACTGCTTTTGTTACTGCGGAAAAATAATCACCTTTTTGTAATGCCTTTTTTCCGGTGGAACACGATAAAATAAGTGTTGCAATTACAATCCAGAAAAGATTGTTTTTATTCATTTTGTTTAATTATCATTTTCACAAATATAAACTTTTGAAATGTGGTTTGAATGGTTATAAAGATTAAACCTAATCTGAAAAGTAAAAAATAAAAAAAATGCCACAAAATACGAAAGTACTAAAATTCACAAAAGACTGAATTCAAATTAATCTGTTTTAGTGAAATTTTGTGTTTTAGAGTTTTAGAAATGAAAATAACTTTTCTGAATGGATTAAAGATAGAGAAGTTTTCCAAGCTCTTTCATTGCTTCGGTAGCTTTCATTTCCAGAAAAATATCGGTAATTGTGTTGGTAAAGTGGGAGGGTTTTATATTTATTTCAATAATTTTTGCACCGTGTTCTTTTGCTTTTACAGGAATATCTGCTGCAGGAAGAACCTCTGCATTTGTCCCAATTATGATAAAAACATCTGCTTTTTCAGCCTCTTCAAACGATCGTTTTTTAGCAAACTGTGGAATGGGCTCGTTGAAAAAAACCATGTCGGGTTTAAGAATTCCTTTGCAAATGTAGCATGTTGGTGGCAAGAAATTTAGGTCGGCAAAACTCATGTCGAATTCAGAACTGCACTCAGTACAAACCAGTTGTTTGTACGTTCCGTGTAATTCATAAACATATCGGCTACCTGCCTTTTGGTGCAAGTGGTCGATGTTTTGAGTTATTATCGATTCGAGGAAACTGCGTTTTTCCATTTTTACCAAAATATCGTGAGCCACATTTGGTTCAGCATCTCCAAGGTTGTCGTAAAAAATTTCCTTGATTTTTTGCCACGATTGAAAAGGCTTTTTTTTGAAAAATTCAATTTCCAGAAAATTGGGATTGGTCTTGTTCCAAAGTCCATTTTCGCCACGAAAAGGAGGAATTCCACTTTCAACAGAAATACCTGCCCCGGTAAAAGCAACTGCGTATTTTGCTTTTCGGATGAGATTGGCAGCTTGTTTTAGTTTAACGGAATTCATTATTATTTTATAAATAATCACCGGGTGACGAGTAATCACCCGGTGATTTATATGGGTATGAGCGAGTATTTCCTACTCTACAGAAATATCTTTAGTAACTGAAACAGTTGTGTCTTCGTTAAACCTGATTTTAAAGTTCAGTTTTCGGAATACAGAAATCATTGGTTTGTTATCTTTTGTAGTTTCTGCAGCCAGCTTTTTAATTCCTCTGGCTTTTGCTATGTCCACGCAATAATTGGTTAAAGTAAAACCAAGCTCTTTGTGCTGCCAGACATCGGTAATCAATATTGCATATTCCATAATCTCAACATCAGGGTCTCCAATTAATCGTCCAACTCCTATGAGTTCTTTTTTCCCATCCTTTTCAATTTCAGCAACAATAGCAATCTCACGGTCGTAGTCGGTAAAGCAAAACTGGGTTGCAATTTCATGAGAGTCATAATAAAAGTCGTAACGAAACCTGTGATAAATAGATTCTTTTGAACAACTTGCCAGTAATTCTAACCAAAGAGGTTCGTCCTCTGGTTTTATTGGGCGAAGAATGATTTCCGTACCATCTTTCAATACCATATTTTTAACCAGACTTTCGGGGTATGGCCGTAAAATTAGGTGGGAGTATTCTTTAACTGGTTTCGCCATAACCTCTTCATCTACCACAATACGGGCGTCTAAAGCAATAACATCGGTTGGGGTAACTATAAGTGGATTAATGTCGAGTTCAGAAATTTCAGGATAATCGGCTGCCAAATACGACATCCGGATGAGAACCTCAACAAGTTTGTCGATATTTTTTGGCGTATCGCCCCGGTAGCCTTTCAGTAATGGATAAATTTTTAGCGATTCAATCATTTGGCGTGCCAGCTGCTCATTCAACGGTGGAAATTCCAGCCGTTTGTCTTTAAATAGCTCCGCAGAAGTTCCACCCATACCAACCAGCATTACAGTTCCGAAAGTGGGGTCTTTTTTTGTTCCCACAATCAATTCGATGGCACCTTTGGCATTTACCATTTTTTGAATTGTTACCCCATCAATCCGTGCGTCGGGTCGTTTCTCGGCAGCGGTTTTCACCATGTTTCGGAAGGCGGCCCTCACCATTTCTTCATTTTTGATATTTAATGCAACCCCACCAACATCCGATTTGTGGGTAATGTCGGGAGAATAGATTTTCAGCACAACGGGGTAACCTTTGTCTTCGGCAATGGCAACAGCTTCGTCTTCTGTGGCAGCCGGGTAAGGGTGAGTCGTGTCGATTCCGTAATCGTTTATCAGCATTTTAGAGTCATCTTCGTTTAGGATCCTGGCTTTCGTGAAAACTTTTGTCAGGTATTTTTCGCGTAATTCATCGCGGTTGTACTGGAATGACACAGGTACTTCTTTTGGTGTTTCATAAAGCATCTGTTGGTTTTGCGAATAGTCGGAAAGGGTCATAAACGCATGGATGGCCTGTTCGGGTGTTGGGTAACTCGAAATGCCAGCCTGGTTAAAAACTTGAATGCCTTCCCGCATACTTGCTCCACCCAACCAACCTGCCATAATCGATTTTGTTGTATTGGCGGCTAATTTTGAAACGGCTACAGCTATTTCGGTTGGAGCAGTCATTGCCTGCGGTGTTAACAGAACTAAAACAGCATCAACATTTTCATCTTCTAAAACGATTTCGGTAGTTTTGGCGAACCGCTCGGGAGTTGCATCTCCAAGTACGTCAATTGGATTGCCATGCGACCAGAAAGGAGGCAAATAATCGTTTAGTTTTTGCATGGTTTCATCCGAAAGTTGAACCAGTTTTCCTCCCAACGAAATTAACGAGTCGGTAGCCATTACTCCAGGTCCACCGGCGTTAGTTACAATGGCCAGGCGGTTTCCTTTTGGTATTCTTCGGCGACCCACTAAATCGGTAAAGTCAAAAATATCACCGAAATCAAAAACGCGAGCTAATCCAGCTCTGCGGAATACGGCATCATAAATTGAATCTTCCGAGGCAAGTGCTCCGGTATGTGAGGCTGCTGCTGCCGCTGATTCTGGGAAACGACCTGATTTATAAACGATAATTGGTTTACCACGCGAAAATGCTCTGGCTGCCGACATAAACGTGCGGGCATTTGTTAACGATTCGACATAAAGTACGATGGATTTTGTATTTGGATCTTGCCCAAAGTAATCGATTAAATCGCCAAAGTTTACATCCATTGAGTTTCCAATGGAAACAAAATAGGAGAATCCTATGTTTGAATCGGCTGCCCAGTCGAGAACAGAGGTACACAGCGCACCCGATTGTGAGATAAATGCTACATGGCCTTTCTTAGGCATCCCGTCGGCAAAACTTACATTCATATTTAAACCTGGCACCAAAATTCCAAGGCAGTTTGGGCCAATAATACGCATGTCAGGAAATTTTGCTTTTTCAGCTTTAACCTGTTCTTCAAGTGCTTTTCCTTCTTCTCCCGATTCTTTAAATCCGGCGGACATGATAATTACGCCATTAATGCCGGCTTCTCCACAATCTTTAATTAGTTGGGGAACCCACTTTGCAGCAGTCATAATTACTGCCAGATCTGGTGTTTTTGGAAGGCTTTTTACATCTGGAAAACATGGAATTCCGAATACTGCTTCACGTTTTGGATTTACCGGGTAAACCACCCCGTTAAATCCACCTCCTACAAGATTTCGTAAGGTAATTCCTCCTACACTGTCGGGTTTATTTGAAACACCGATTAAAGCAATTCTTTTGGGTCTGAAAATACTGTTTAATTTTTTAATTGGCATTGGGTAATAT
Organism: uncultured Maribellus sp.; assembly: GCA_964476535.1. Classification (GTDB taxonomy): domain Bacteria; phylum Bacteroidota; class Bacteroidia; order Bacteroidales; family Prolixibacteraceae; genus Draconibacterium. Next base: position 1,895 of record CAYZBC010000179.1, on the reverse strand, counting down.
TTTTGATTATTTTAAAATGTACTCTTATTATATCTCGATTCTAAAGATATTTCAATTTGGTGGCAAAATTCACAAAAAAAAGTCAGGTTAGAAAATTTTAATCAATTGTTTTGAAATTTTAAACAAAAGGTTAAAATTCACTTAAAATCAGACTTTTAGCTTCTTTAGTTGTATGCAAATCTCACAATTGTATGTTTAAAAACAATCCTGTTCTCTCCTGTTTTTAAACATATAGAATGGGTTGAAACCAGAAAAGCGCCCTAATGTGGACGCTTTAATGAATATATAATTAAATAATTATTTTTTCGGTGATTTTATAAATAAAATGATAATTGCTCCAAAAATACAAGCAACACCGGCAATAATAAACGGAGTTAACCAAGCGGCAGGAGTTTCTGCTCCTATAGCTGCATCTTTAAACAATCCGGCTATTTGTGGACCTGCAATTCCTGCAATTCCGTATGCGAAAAATACTAAGCCATAATTTTTACCAACAGTTTTATTTCCAAAAAAATCTGCCGTTGCTGCAGGAAATAGAGCAAAGTTTCCTCCGAAATTAAATCCAATAATTGCTGCGGCAACTATAAAGGTTGTTGCACTTCCACCAAGCTTATATAACAACAACATTATAATTCCCTGTATCAGGCACATTAGGAAAATGGATATTTTGCGTCCGATTTTATCAGAAACAATTCCCCAAACTATTCTTCCCAGTCCATTTAAAATAGCATAAGTTGCCATAGCTGTGCCCGCAACTGAACTCGCCCAGGCAACAGTTTCTTTAAATTCAGGATTGGATGGGTTTAAAGAGCCAAGTTTTGCATACGACAATGCATCTATTCCGAAAAGTTTGATACAGTAAATAACCATCAATCCAGCTAAAGCTGAAAATACAAAAGCAATAAAAAGCATATAATATTGCGGAGTTTTCAACATCTCGTTTGATTCAAAGTTGACTTGTCCTGTAGCCTTTGTAGAACTGGCTTCCGGAGGTGTATATCCAGCAGGAAGCCACCCTTTAGGTGGGTCTTTCATTACCAAACTTCCAATAAGTACCATTGCAGCAAAGATAACTCCGTAAAGAACGAATACACTTCTAATTGCATCGAGGCCAAATAATTCAAGGTTATTTAACAGTCCTCCACCCCAAGATCCAGCCCATTTTACCCATATAGTTGCACCAAATCCAAATCCGGCAACTGCCAGACCTGTTAACATTCCTTTTCTGTCGGGGAACCATTTAACACCAACTGCAATAGGAACAACATAAGCCATTCCAATACCCGAACCGCCTATTATACCGATAAAAATAAGTTGTGCGATAAAGCTGTTTCCAAAAAATCCCGCAAGAATATATCCTACCCCAAGAGTTATACCCCCTGCCATAGCAAGTTTTTGTGGCCCCACTGAAGCTAATTTTCTACCTGACCAAATCATTACAAGGGCAAAAACGAATAGGCCGGCAGAGAAAATCCATGCGGCTTGTCCGGCAGAGAATTGGTAAACTCCTCCTGCAGCTGTTAATTTCGGAGTAAAAACTGACCATGCGTAGATCGCGCCTAAGGCTAATTGTATTAAAATGGCTCCTAGAACAACGAGCCACCGATTCATTACTTTTTGGTTTTCCATTTTTGGTTTATTTGATTTTAAACAAAAAAACATCCTCGTTGTGAAGATGTCTTTTGTTTGTTATTGTAGTTATCGTTTAACTTCTACTTTAGCTCCGTCGATTATATCATCTACAACCCCCGGATCTAGTAATGTTGAAGTATCTCCAAGGTTCGTTGCATCACCTTCTCCAATTTTTCGGAGGATTCGGCGCATGATTTTTCCTGAGCGAGTTTTTGGTAATCCGCTAACAATTTGAATCATATCGGGTTTGGCAATTGGTCCAA
>CAYZBC010000178.1:0-10609 GCA_964476535.1 uncultured Maribellus sp. | reverse complement strand
TTATCGTTCTGATTTGTTTCACGGAGAAGAAAAGATTGATGTAAATGCAAAAAAAATTAAAATCGAGGAGTTTTTGGAAGATTACATTGTTCCTATTGGTTATGAATATGAAGTGATAAACGAAACGGTTGTAATTAAAAAGTCAAAAATAGTAAAGCCTTCCGAACCTGTAAAAGATGCAGAACAAGATAACAAAATAGAAGGTGCAGTTAAAGATGCTGACGGGAAACCAATCCCAGGCGTAAATATTATTATCAGAGGTAGCTTCTCCGGTACGACCACTGATATCAACGGCGAGTTTTCCATCAATGTACCCAGCGATACAACGGTGTTACAATTTAGTTTCATCGGTTTTCAGATGCAAGAAGTAGTAGTAGGCAACCGGACAGTCATTACCGTTACCATGCAGGAAAAGGATACAGAGATGGACGAAATAGTGATTATTGGCTTCGGTAAACAGAAAAAAGAAGACCTGGTTGGTTCGGTCATTTCCGCAAATATTCCTGAGTTAAGAAAAACATCGTCGAGCAATGTGACCACCATGTTAGCCGGAAACATTGCCGGGATGATTTCGTATCAGCGGAGCGGCGAACCGGGAGAAGATAACGCTGACTTTTTTATCCGCGGGGTAACCACCTTTGGGTATAAAAAAGACCCGCTCATCCTGATTGATGGTATCGAGGTATCAAAAACCGATCTGGCGCGGATGCAACCCGACGATATTGCGAATTTCTCCATCATGAAGGACGCAACCTCCACGGCGGTGTATGGGGCGCGAGGTGCCAACGGAGTTATATCCATCACTTCCAAGGAAGGTACGGAAGGAAGTCTTCGTATTTCGATACGTGCTGAAAACGCATTTACCATGCCTACCAGAAATATCGAATTAGCCGATCCCATCACTTATATGCGTCTGGGAAACGAAGCCGTACGGACACGTGATCCGCTTGGAGCAACGCTGTATTCGAAAAATAAAATTGACAAAACCATCAATGGTACCAACAAATATGCGTATCCGGCAACCGATTGGCAACAAGAAATGTTTAACAACTATGCCACCGCACAGCGAGTGAACCTAAATGCCAGTGGGGGCGGAAAACTAGTCCGTTATTTTCTGGCTGGCTCATTCAATCGGGACAATGGTAACTTGAAAGTGGACAAACAGAACAATTTTAACAATAACGTTGACTTGCGTTCTTATTCGTTCCGGTCGAATATCAACATCAACATGACTAAAACCACAGAGGTAGCATTGCGCTTTACCGGTAATTTCGACGACTATACAGGACCCATCAATGGTGGATCGGAAGTTTACAGGCAGGTGATGCGCGCTAATCCTGTAATGTTTGCACCCTATTATGCGCCCGACGAAGCAAATGAACTCACCAGTCATATCCTGTTCGGTAATCAGTATGCGACGAATTCAAGCACCTCAATGGGTTATATTAATCCTTACGCCGAAATGGTACGGGGATACAAGGATTATTCACGCTCCACAATTAATACGCAGTTTGAACTGAAACAGGATTTATCCATGTTAACCGAAGGATTGTCAATTAGGGCGATGTTCAACACGTCGCGTTATTCGTTTTTCGATGTGCAACGCTTTTACAATCCGTTTTACTATAATATAAATTCTTATGACAGAATTGACGACACATATACCTTGACGATGCTGAATAGAGAATCGGGAACAGAATATCTCGGTTATAAAGAAGGCCAGAAGCAAGTAAATTCATCCATCTATATTGAAATGATGGCGAATTACAATCGTACCTTTGCCGAACGCCACACTTTCACTGGGATGCTGGTATACACTATGCGCAACTACATTGAAGCTAATGCCGGCGACCTGCAACTGTCATTACCGCACCGTAACCTCGGATTGTCGGGGCGTGCAACCTACTCATACAAGGGCAAGTATTTCGGGGAATTCAATTTCGGATACAATGGTAGCGAACGTTTTCACCAATCGCGCCGTTGGGGCTTTTTCCCATCGGCAGGTGCAGCCTGGACCGTGTCGAAGGAGGATTTCTGGCAAATTGATGCTATTTCGAATCTAAAACTGAGAGCTACCTACGGATTGGTTGGGAATGACGCCATCGGCAGCGACAGTGACAGGTTTTTTTATCTATCCAATGTCAACATGAACAGTAGCGACCGCGGCGCAACATTTGGCACTCCGGGCAGCTATTATTCCCGTACCGGTGTATCGATTTCTCAAAGCGCCAACGAAGATATTACTTGGGAAATAGCGCGGAAAACAAATATTGGATTCGAACTCGGATTATTTGACAAGTTTTTGTTGGAGGCAGATTATTTCCATGAATACAGGACAAATATATTGATGGATAGGACAACTATTCCCGCCAGCATGGGATTGCAAAGCACTGAAAGAGCCAACGTGGGCGAAGCCTGTGCACACGGCGTGGATGGTTCCATCAATTATTCAACCACTATTGGACGGGATTTTTGGATCAAGGCACGGGCTAATTTCACTTTTGCTACCAGCGAATTTTTAGTGTATGAAGAGCCCAACTATGAACAGGAGTATCGCAAACATATAGGAAATTCGCTATCGCAACAATGGGGTTTGATTGCCGAACGCCTTTTTATTGATGATGTGGAAGTTGCCGCCTCACCGCTACAACAATTCGGAGAATACATGGCCGGCGATATCAAATACCACGATGTTAGTGGCGATGGGAGAATTTCCGCAGAAGACTTGGTTCCCATTGGATTTCCCACGGCCCCCGAAATCATGTACGGATTCGGAGTTTCCACAGGACACAAAAACATTGATTTTTCATTTTTCTTCCAAGGATCAGCCCGCTCAAGTTTTTGGATTGATCCGGTTGCCACCAGTCCGTTTGTGGATAATAAACAATTACTTAAAGCGTATGCCGATAACCACTGGTCGGAAGAAAACCAAGACATTTACGCGCTATGGCCCCGGTTAAGTGCCACAAACATAGTAAACAATACCCAGCGTAACACATGGTTCATGCGCAACGGTGCTTTTCTGAGGTTAAAGTCCATAGAAATAGGATATACCTTGCCTATGACGGTTATGCAAAAAATAGGTCTGACTAACGCCCGTTTTTATCTTAATGGAACTAATTTATTTTGTCTTAGTGGATTCAAACTTTGGGACATCGAAATGGGCGGCAATGGATTGGGATATCCCATACAAAAGTCATATAATATTGGAGTTAATGTATCATTTTAAACATTAAAAAAAGATGAAAGTTATGAAGAATAGAATCTTTGTATATTTTATAGTTGGTTGGTTGGGTATGTTCAGCGCTTGCGATTACTTAGACGTTGTACCCGATAATGTAGCCACCATTGACAATGCTTTTACCAGTCGCGAGACGGCAGAAAAATTTCTGTTTACCTGTTATTCGTATATGCCGTATCATTCAAGTCCCTTTAGCCAGGCATTTTTTCTTGGTCATGAATTTTGGACATACCGGCCAAGCGATGGAAATTTTTACCACCCATTCGAAATCATGGCCAGAGGAAACCAGGGTATCGTCAGTCCATCTTTCAATTACTGGGAAGGAAAAAATAATGGTAGACCTATGTTCATTGGGTTACGTGATTGTAACATATTCCTCGAAAGGATGAACGGAGTTATACCCGGGTTAGATGAATTTGGAAAAAAACAGTGGATTGCCGAAGTCAAATTTCTGAAGGCCTATTATCATTACTGGCTGCTGCGGATGTATGGCCCCATTCCTATCATTAGGGAAAATTTGCCGGTATCGGCAAGCGTGGAGGAAGTACAGGTAAAAAGGGAACCTGTTGATGACTGCTTCGATTATATCGTCAGTCTTTTGAATGAGGCTGTAGCAGACCTGCCGATGCAATTGGAGAATATAACCACGGAAAGCGGAAGGGCTACCCGACCAATTGCTCTCACTCTAAAGGCGAAAGTATTGGTAGAAGCCGCCAGTCCCTTATTTAACGGAAACACGGATTATGCCAGTTTCGTACGTAAAGATGGCGTACAGTACTTCAACCAGACGTATGATCCAACGAAATGGGAAAAAGCGGCTAAGGCATGTCGCAACGCCATAGATACATGCCATCAGGTAGGTATTAAATTATATCAACATATGCCATTTATAGGCGAAAAGTTGGCTCCGGAGAATCTTACCCAAATGAGTGTCCGAAATAGTGTAACTCAAGGGAGCTTATTCAACACGGAAGTGATATGGAGTGATCCCAACAGCATGTCGTCTCCTTTGAATGGAGGTTGCTGCCAACCTAAATTGGACCCGTCGATAAGTTCAGTGAACATTTTTCAAGTCCGTATTTCTGTACCGATGGAAATTGCTGAAATGTTTTATACTTCCAATGGTATTCCAATGGAGGAAGACTATGAATGGGAAACGAGTGGTAAATATGCGGAAAGATTCAGCGTAAAAACCGCTACCGATGCTGACAAGTACCACATCAAAACCGGGTATCAAACGGCAGGGCTCCATTTTGACCGTGAAATAAGGTTTTATTCCAATATCGGTTTCGACGGCGGTTTGTGGTATGGCAACGGAAAGTTCGATAGTGACGACCAATGGGTTCTTAGGGCAAAACTGTCAGAAACGGGCGGTAAATGGTTAGCACATAGTTATTCAATAACAGGATATTTTTGCAAAAAACTAGTTGGCTATCGAAACTCTTTTAGCGAAACTAAATATACTTCTGTTCACTATCCATGGCCTGTCATTCGTCTGGCCGATCTTTATCTGCTTTGTTCCGAAGCGGCAAACGAGGCGTATGGCCCGTTGCATGAAGATGCTACCCAATGGATCAATCTGGTGAGGAACAGGGCTGGTTTGGAAGATGTTGAAACGTCGTGGGCAAATTATGCAAAACCGGCATCCAGAAACAAACCAACCACCCAAGAAGGATTAAGAGATATCATTCAGAGCGAACGGCTTATTGAATTAGCCAACGAGGGTCACCGGTACTGGGAGATCCGGAGATGGAAAAAGGCACGTGAAATGTTGAGTAAACCAATAAAGGGTTGGGATATTGATCAGGAATCAACGGATGGCTATTATCGGGTCACTACTATTTTTACGCCCAAATTCACTGCTAAGGATTATTTTTGGCCCATTAGGGAAACAGAGCTGACGCGTAATACTAATTTGGATCAGAATCCGGGATGGTAGAAGCCACGCCACGATTTTCCCCTGAAGGGAGAGAGTTTTCCCTTTGGGGAATGAGGGCTTATTATTATGTACATAATTAAAAGTAATGTAAAATGAACAAATATCTTATTTTGATGATAACCTGTATGATACTATGTTATTCATGCAGAGAAGAAAACTACCGTGTTCCGCTTTCGGATGATCTGACCATTCCGGTGCAGGTGAGCAATGTCCTTGTTGAAGCCCTTCCGGGTGCAGTGAAACTGACCTACGACCTGCCTACCAGTCAAAACCTTTCATACGTGAAAGCCGAATGTTTGATCAATGGCGTGGCACGAAAGGTAAGAGCTTCTTCAAACACTAACACTCTTATCGTCAGCGGCTTTGCCGATGAATCGGATTATACTGTCAACCTCTATTCTGTGAGCCGAAGTGAAAAGGAATCCAAGCCGGTTACAGTACAAGTAAAACCCTTAACTCCCCCCTTTCAGGAAGTATTTAACAACATACGATTGATAGAGGATTGGGGCGGCGTTTCCGCACAGTTTGAAAACCCTAACGAAGGGGAGTTAGCTATTACCATCATTGATATGGGTGATGACGGTTTTTGGAGTGAGGGAGAAACTTTTTATACAAAAATGAAACAGGGAAGCGTTGCTGCGCGTGGCTTTGAATCAAAAGAAACCACATTTGGTGTTTATATCCGCGATCGATGGGACAATGTCACCGACACATTAGTTGTAGATTTAGTACCCAGATTCGAAAAACTGTTAGATAAGTCGAAATTTCGTGCATTACGCTTTCCGAACGATGCTCCGTTGCTCATTAGAGATTTTATAGCGCTGGAATACATGTGGGATGATGATGCCACCCAAAGTGCATCCGGAAGATGTTTAGCAACGGATTATGTTACCTCCGCAGGCTGGCCGCAACATATTACTTTTGATTTGGGAGTTGAAGAGGGAGTCTTAATCAGTAGGTTTAATTTATCTGCAAGACCACCTTATTATCAAAGCCATCAAATGAAGTTTTTCGAAATTTGGGGTTCTATGGATCCCAGTCCCGATGGATCGTGGGAATCATGGACACGCCTGTTGGAGGGTGAAGTCATCAAGCCGTCAGGGTTACCAGCGGGTGAATTATCTGACGAGGATAGACAACAATGTGCCGAAGGTTGGGATTTTTCTTTTCCGATAGAAAGTCCACGAGTGAGGTATATTCGTATTAAATGTTTGCAAGTTTTTATCCCAATGCATGCTTTTGCTATATCTGAAGTTACGTTCTGGGGGCAGGAACCGTCTGATGTTTTCAATAATAATAATAATTAACAATTAGTATTTATAGTTTAATATTTTATGTCATGAAACGAGCATGTAAAACATTTACACCCAAGAGTATAATTAAAATACATGCGAGTTCCATATTATACCTTATAAATAAACAATTTTAATAGTATGAAATATAAAATGAAATGGTATCCGTTTGTACTTTTCTTCTGTCTTATATTGGCAAACTGCTCCAAATTTGATGAGTATAAGAAATACGCACCTGATGGCGAAAAAGTTTATTTGCAAAAGGCGGATTCCTTAAAAACATACCCGGGAAAAAACAGGATCCGATTGGAATGGCTTTTGGTGGATCCAAAAGTAACTTCATGCAAGGTGTTTTACGACCAGAACGGTATTGAGGAAGAAGTTGTCGTAGTGATTCCGGCGTTTGACAATCGTGAGAACGACACCATTCGTGCATTAATCTCCGATTTGGAAGAACGCACATATTCGTTCAAAATTGTTTCCTATGATGATTTTGGTAACACTTCCATCCCTGTTGAGACGGAAGAACAGATTTATGGAGAAACATACGAACAGTCGCTATTGAACTGTCTCGTGAAAAGCACTGAGTTTGATTTGGAGAAGAACATCCTTACCTTAGAATGGGGTATAGTTGCAGCTTCCGTAATCGGCGTCGAACTCGACTATATGGATACCGATGACATACTTCAAACAATATTTGTTGACCCATCGAAAGGGACTACGACTATTCCAGATTTCAAACTTGGAGAACCTTTATTATACAGCACCATGTATAAACCTATACCTTCTTCAATAGACACATTTTCGGTAGATAGGGAAAGAATATACATAGAGTTGATAGATAATGTCGTTTTGAAAAAACCGGTTACATCAAGTGGTTCTGCTACTCCCGCATTTACCGGGGTGAATGCTGTTGACGGTGACAGAAAATCGAGATGGATATCACCAGGTAAATTTTTGCCGGATCCGCAGTGGCTCGAAGTTGATTTACAGGGATTTTTTGAAGTTAGTGGGTTTGGAATGTGGCGCGATGGCTCTAATATAGAAGGATCGCAAAAATTCAGTTTCCAGGCATGGATAGATAATGATTGGATAGACGTTTTTACCGAGGACAATAACGTAATGCAGGTATATAACAGGGAGTTTGACAGTGTTACTACCAATAAGATAAGGTTGTATTTACACCCAACCGTTTCTGTTGATTACATGATACGCCTGTACGAGATAGAAGTTTACGCTGTTACCAGATATTGATAAAAGATATCCCTTGACAATTAAATACATCCAGCCGGGATTTACCCGATTTTCGGCTGGATATATTTTTTATGGTATGATTATTTATATTTAAAAAATTATGATAAAACGAGCAAGTTCAATTACACGACGAGGATTTCTAAAAACTTCCGGCATTTTTGCCGGTGCTTCGTTGATAAGCCCCTTTTCGTATGGTAGGCCAGCGTATGCTGACAACACGAAACAATGGAAAGTTGCCATTGTCAAAGACAAGTCGAAACCGATGTTTGGCCTGCACGGAATGCAGGTTGCTTTTCGTGGTATTCCTAATGTCAAGGTTGTTGGTCTCGTTGATGGGAGCACAAGCAATATTGAAGCAAAATTGGCACAAACAGAGGCAGCACGGCATTACTTAAGTTGCGAAGCGTTGTTGAAAAACGAAAAACCCGACATTGTTGTATTGACCTCACGTTGGCCAGATGATCATTTAGAGCAGATTCGTTTTTTTGCTGAAAATGGTTGCCATATTTACTGTGAAAAACCGGTGACAGCATTTTTAGATGAAGCAGATGAGATTGTAGAAATTGCGAAAAAAAACAAAATAAAAATCGCGATGGCTCATCCATGTCGCAATGGGCTAGGTTTCGTTACGATGAAACGGCTTATTGAGTCTGGCAAAATTGGTATACCACTTACGGTTCATGGTTGGGGCAAAAGCGATCATCGTGGCGGCGGTGAAGACATGATGACGCTAGGAACGCATATCTTCGATTTGATGATCTATCTTTTTGGTCAACCGGAATCTGTATCTGCCGATGTACGGGTCAACGGAAATCCTTTTACGGGGCCGGAATTGACTAAAACGACTGAACCCATCGGACTGGCAGCGGGCGACGAATTGTTCGCTACATTCCGGTTTCCCGGTAATGTGCGTGGGATTTTCGAAAGCCGCAGCAATCTGTATAAAAGTGATAACCGAATGGGAGTATGTGTTATCGGAAGCAAAGGCATGTTGTCACTTCGGTTTTCCGACTCTCATCGTGAGCCACAGCCACTCCGTTTCAACAACGCTCCTTGTGCACCGGCAAATGAAACCGTAGCTGAGATAATAGAGTTACAGGAAGACCGGGTAATCCCGGGTGCCCACCCATTGGATTATTCCTTGTTAGGCACAGAAGATGTACCTCGTGGGCCGATCTTTATAGAAGCTGGTCGCTTCGCAGTTTGGGATCTGATGCAATCAATTCAGGAGAATCGCCAACCGATAGCGAATATTTACGATGCACGAGCGGCTTTGGAAATGATCTATGGTGTATATGCATCTCACCTTACGAAGAGTCCGATCTACTTTCCACTGACAGATCGGAGTCATCCCTTAGAAAAATTCAAAACTCAATAAAAGAACAAAAAAAAGAATTGAATATGAAAAACAAAATGACACGTCGTGAGTATCTTTCTTTGACAGCTGCCGCTGCCGCAGCTGCAACTTTCGGTAGCACTTTTGGGTGTGGAAGTGCCCATACGGAAAAGAAAAAGGCGCTTATCCCAAAACGAATTTTGGGACGGACGGGTGCGGAGGTGCCCATTATTGGCTTTGGTACCGGCAGCAAATTCCAAGCAGCCCACGAAGGCCGGGAAGACGAGGCGGTCCAACTGCTCCACCGCGCGGTTGACCTTGGCATCACATGGTTAGAAACCGCGCACATCTACGGCAAAGACGGCTGGTCTGAAAAATTAATTGGGCGCGTGCTCAAAACGCGGCGTAAGGAAGTCTTCCTCACCACAAAGATCCACGTACGTACATACGACGAAATTATGCGTCATGTTGAGATCTCGCTGAAGCGCCTTCAAACAGACTACATTGACCTGCTTCATGTCCATTGGCTAAAGGCCGACGAAGTCGATCTTCTGGGACAAAAGGGCTACAGCGTCGAAACCTTCTACAAGCTGCGCGAGCAGAAGGTAGTGCGCTTCATTGGTGTTTCGTCGCACGATCAACCGGTCCAGATGAAGAGCTTCATCGAGCGCTATGATTTTGACTGCGTGCAACTCGTGCTAAACGCTGCAACGCAGGGTGTTGCCCAACCAGGTTGGCGGCTTGCTCCTGAAGTATCTTCCCCCAGTTTCGAGGCCATTACCTTGCCGGCTGCGCAAAAAAAGAACATGGGCATCATCGCAATGAAGACGCTCGGCTACGGACATCTTCTGGGCACGCCCCCTGAAAAGGCCGACGCGCAAACTCTCATGCGTTATGCATGGAGTCTCCCCATTTCTTCCGCTATGGTAGGTATGACTAGCCTTGAAGAGGTGGAGCAAAACGCCAGGTGGGCATCTACATTCCGGGAGATGCCACAGGACGAAATGCGCGAACTTTCCAAGCGCCTTTCTTCTGCGAATAAGGTTGCGCTCAACAGCTTTTTAGCTACACATAGTGATTTCTGCTAAAAAAACTAAAATCACCAATTGAAAGAAATTGACATCAGCAATTCGACAACAAAATAATAAGCGTTTTTGCTTACAATATCTCAGTGATGATGCGCCAAAAGAAAGACAAGTTTAAACGGCAGGAACACCGGACATTTATTGATTGGTTTATCTCTGTGCCTGCAAAGATAATCAGGAGTGGGCACCAAACTGAAATTAAGATGTATGAAAACCATTTTTACAAAGCCGATTGGAAAGAGCTTGACAGGCTCGTCGAAGCGGCATAAGAATTAAAGAAAGAAGAGAAATATGAAAAAGATGTTAAGATGTATGGAAGAGCTACGTTCACTTAGATGAGAAATAGAAAAAAACAGGGTTTTCTTTCCCGCCAGAGCAAGGGCATACTAATATGACCGGGGTTATACTAACTTTTAATTTGGACTTCGTAATTGACATATAATCAATGTGTTAGGAATTTTA
>CAYZBC010000177.1:0-10682 GCA_964476535.1 uncultured Maribellus sp. | reverse complement strand
GCATGTTGTGATTCTGGCAAAACTGTAATTATTGCCCAGACATGAAACATTTTAGGGTATTCAAAATAGTTAATTGGAATATTTTCTTGTTTCAATCTATCTTCCAATTTTTTTGTGTCTGCAATCAATATGTCGTGCGCCCCAATAAAAACTGAAATTTTCCCTAAACCGGAAAAATTACCATAAATTGGGCTTACCCTGAAATCCTTTGTTTCTACTATTCCTGCATAAGCTTCTCCTGCCATCTGAAGGCCTTTCGTATCAAGTATTTTGTCTTTTTTGTCAAATTCAATAATGGCAGAATTGCTCATGCTAATGTCAATCCAGGGGGAGAGCAAAATAATTTGAGAGGGGTTTGTTTTATTTTTGTTTCTAAGTTCTTGTGCGAAACCTAATGCTATACCAGCTCCCGCGGAATCTCCCATAAAAATCATATTTTGTGAAGGGATATCAAAAAGCAGTTCATTATAAACCACTTCAACAAATTTATATACATTGGTACAGCTTGCGCTTGGAGCTAAAGGATAATCGGGAACAATTATCGTTGCATTTGTTTTGTGCAATAGTTCTTCAATTAGGTTCCAATGGTATTTTGTAATGTTTAAAATATATGCGCCACCATGTAAGTATAAAATTACTTTTTTAGAAACATTTTGTTTTGGTTTAAAAGTCCAAATCCTACGACCGTTTATCTCTGTTGTTATTAAATCGAATTTATTTTTTAAAGAACTTGGAATAGGTGCTGCTTCTTGAGAAAATTTTTTCTTTTTCATTTTTTTCTCAATGTCATTCTTCATGCCAACCAATGCCATAAACGATTGTATCATCTTTGACATAAAACTTGCCGGTTTGCAATGAATATAGGTTATTGAAGCATCCATTCTTGCTCTTCTTTTTGTTGCTATTCCTTTACTTTAGAATTTTATCTGCAGCTAATTTACCTGTAAGTATTGACATTGGCACACCAGCAGGACTGTAGGTCCACTGTCCGGCCTTAAAAATAGTTGGAATGCAGGTTACAACCGATTTTTGTGCATCCTGAATTTTATTCGGAACAGGTATTGATTCCTGAAACGACCAACCAAAAATTGACCCTTCAGAGCTTGCTACACGGCTTTGAATACTTAGTGGGGTGAAGCTAAAACTATCCATTAGCTTTTCTTTCAGCATGGGGTAGATCGAATTGGTAATTACGTTCACTATTCTGGTTTCAAGTTCATGTCTGAATTCATCGTACCAACCTGATTCTTTTAGTTTTTCAAAAAGATCAAATTCAGTTAGAAAACTGATAATAATACCTGATTTACCTTCGGGAACAAAGCTTGAGTTTTTAAGTCCGGGTATTGAAATCTCATAGGTATTTAATTCTGTAAACTTATCGAGCCAAGCGTATAATTCCACTTTGGAAACATTTGCCCAGTTGTCAATTAGTTGTTTTAGATCTTTCGTATGTAGATTCCCTAAACCTTTACGCGAAGGAGAATAAAAGAAATGACCACTTGCAATATTTTTAAATGTTTCTAGTGGCTCGTTTACTTCAAGGAAAAGGGAATAAACGGAGTCACTACCTCGCCTTTTAAGCATTTCATTTTTTTCTGTCTCAAATTTCTTTTGAACTTTTAATGGTAGACCTTTAACACTTGTGTTTTTATAAAAGTATTTTAAATCGGCAGCCCATATAAGCTTATCGTAGGTGTAGGTATTGTTTTGTTCGTCTTTAACCCATTGTTCAGCAGCATTGACTTCGCTTATAATAGTTTGTGTTTTCACTACTCCTCCTAATTCAAGGACTTTGTTATAAACAGCATCGGCTAAAGATCCAACTCCGTTTATAGGATATTGATAATCAAGATAAAGTGAGAAATAGCTAAGCGCAAAAAAGGTAGGTGTATGCTGAAAAAAATGTTGTGAAATAATATCTCGAAGCGATTGATTTTTTATGATTGACTCAAGGTAGGTTTCAACTGGCATACTCAGCTTGTTGATTTTGCCAATGGTAAATATGAATTTTGGTAACCATGGCAAAAGCTCCTTGAAAATGTAATTTCTATCGCGTTTTAAATCCTTAAAAAACGGATTCGTAACTCCATAAAGCACATCCATGTGCTTCATTATTTTTCGAATAATCTTGATTATTGCCTCAATTTCATCTATGCTTTCGGGATAGTATTTTTTTAGAAGAAGCTCATAATCTCCTACGCTACTTTTGTCTTTTATGTGCAATACATCCTTCTCAATACCTACCGTAACCGGACTGTTTACAAATTCCAGTTCGATGCCTAAATCTTCAAGCATAGGTATAATAATTCCTGCATCTTCCAGTGCACGAACTCCTGCTTCAAATTGAAAACCTTTATGTTTAAAAGAACTAACCAAACCACCACACTCATCATTTTTTTCGATAAGAAGTACGTTTTTCTTTGCTCTGGCAACATAAGCGGCTGCTGTTAGACCTGCTATGCCGCCTCCTACAATAATAGTATGGTAGTGATTATTCGCCATTTTTTTTCTATTACTAATTTTAGTTTAAGTTGCTAAGGTTTAAACTAATATCCCAAAGTTTTCTTGCTTCATTTATGTCCCAAGCCGGAGGTGAAGGAATTTCTTCGCTGGTTAAGCTAAAGAACTTGCCACTTGTTCCTTCTAAATCTTTCGATACCCCTAAATAATAAAGCGAATCAGAAGCAATGTCGGTTGGTCGCAACATTTTGTCCAAAATATTTCTTTTATACCACTTATACAAGGGTCCATTATCTTTACCTGTATTCGATTCAACCGCTCCTGGATGCATTGAATTGATGGTGACATTCGAACCTTCAAATTTTTCTTTAAAAATGCGCATCGAAAGCAATTGAGCGAGTTTTGCCGAACCGTAGGCTTTTAATCCTGAATAGCGTCTTTTTTTCCAGTTCAGGTCGTCCAATTGTATTCCCCACGGGGCAAAACGATGGCCTTCCGAATTATTCATTATAATTCGTGCACTTTTCTGTGCTTTCAGTTTTTCCATCAATTTATAATTGATAATAAAAGTAGCTAAGTACTGAACAACAAAAACAACATCATATCCTTCGTCTGTTAGCTGCTGTTTTGATAAAGTCAGACCAGCATTATGAATGAGAATATCAATAGGTCTCTCAATAGCCGAAAGCTTGTCTGCAACCCTCTGTATATCTTTAAGTTTACCTAAATCAGCAATTAAATAATCACATTTAATATCATACTTTGACTCTATCTCAGCCTTTAGCTTTATCGATTTTTCTTCGTTACGATTTATGCAAAGCAAGTCAGCGCCCATTGATGCATATTTCATCGCTGTATAAGTGCCTATGCCAGATGTTGCACCGCTAATTACCAGCAATTTATTCTCAAAACGATCATCGCATAACAAAGGATCTTTTTTGCTGTTTTTTATCATTGCTATGATTTGCGAAACCTCGTATTGCTTAAAATACTTCCAGAAGTTTTTATTTTTTGCCATAATCCTAAGCTCAACCAAATTTGCGGTGCATAAACTTTCGATACATTTTATTAAAACGAGGGATGTTATCAAAAATATCGCCCCATAAATCATAGTAGTCTCTTTGAAATAGAATTTTACCTTCCTCGTTTAAAGTCAATCTACTCGCTCCATACATTATAGAGCTTGGTCGTTTTTTAAAACTAATGGTCATTTCCCATTCAACAAAAATTATAAGCCCTTCTTTATTGGCGTTTACAACTTTCATTTTTAGGTCTTTCGAGCGAGCAGATAAGCGCTCAGTCATTGCCGTAAAATCTTCGATACCCTGCAATCCTTGAATCGAATCTCTAAATTCCATGTCGTTTGCATAGTAGGGTAAAATATGCGACCAATCGGGTTTGCCAGCAGTGTTATAGGTTTTTTGCCATAACTCTCTTATTTGGTCTACATTTTCAATAGTATACTTATCTGCGGTCAACACCAATTTTTCATCCATAGCTTATTGTTTATCGTGTTAGGTAATTTAGTTGATTGTTGTTTATGTTTAATATCCCTGCTTTTAGCGCTCGAAAAACTCCGGTTCTTTTGGAAATATTTCATCACGTATTGCCATTAATTCTTCCAAGGTATTAATTTCATTGCTTATTGGAACCAATAAAATTGGATTCATTCCTTTTGAAGGAAGTTGGAAGTTATTTGAAGCTTGATCTAATATCTTCAAGGTTGCTCCAACTACAAATTGTTCCGAATCATCCTTCACATAACCGGTCAATGAGCCATCGTTGTGCAAAGTAAGATTATGGGTGAAAATTTCTCTTCTCGTAATGTAAATTTCACCTTTAATAATTTTCCCAATGTTTATTTTAACCGTAACACCTGGATTTCCATCACCATCAGGATCGCTTAAATTTGGATCGTTCCGATCTTTAGAAAGTGGTTTCGAAGGATCACCAGTAATACCTAGCAAGGAAGGTGTTGGTGGACGTAAAATGTGCCATTTGCCATCTTTTAAACTAACTTCAACTTTATGATTTATTGGTTTAATAGCTTGCACTGCTTCATCACTAAATTCAGATGAGGTAAGCTTTTGATTTATTTTATGTGATGCTCTAAGGAAACTATGGGACTGAATTAAATCACCCACACTATCTAAGTAAAAGTCGCTAAATCCATACGATATAACAAAAGTAAACATGGGAGACTGAGTTGTTGAATCCTCATAGGACACTACATCGTAATGTCCATAATGACCAACCAATTGTTTCTTTATTGAATCAATATTTGAAACAGATGTAAGCTCATTATCATATTTCGAAAAGTCATAAAGCGGTGATTCTGGCCAAGGTATTGGTTCAGAGCAGCCATTGATAATAACAATAATACTAAAAAAGAGTATGTAATTTAAATATCGTTTTACTACCATAAGTTTTAAAATGTATAAAGTTGTTTATTCGGTAAAACCGAAACAATTGAATAGTTTAAACTGCATAAAGATTATATTTCCAGAATTTTTTGTTATTCGTCATATTAACTATTTATCTGGATTTTGTTGTGCTGCTTACTTCTTTATAAAGTTAGCTATTTTAAAGCCAATTTTTAAAAAATAGGGTGCCATTATAACAGAAGACCCAATGTAAACGAATAAGTCTGATTACGTAAAGGTGCAGGTTCTCCTCCTTCTGTGGTTGGCATCAACAATGTATTCCATCCAATAGTTTGGCGATAATCGAAGAAACAATCTTGATTAAATAGATTGAATTCAAAACCAAGTCCGTAAATAAAACTGTAATCAAATTTGTCTAATCCATCCGTATTTCCCGATTCAGCAATAGGTATTTTAACTTCACCCATATCTATAACTCCATTAACCTTGTATTCTCCATTAATTAGTGTGGAAAGAGCAAAACCACTACTTCCGTAGATTCCAACATTACTAATGTTTGCAAAATTATATCTAAAAAGAATTGGGAGTTCGAAATAATTTAAAGTGTATTCGGTAGATGTACTTAATGGCGGTTGGGTCATTGTAATATCTTGCCCAGAACCTTTGGTAGTATAAAGAAATTCCTGTTGTACACTAAATGCATCGGTAATTGGGAAGAAAAGAAGAATTCCTCCGGTAAAACCACTTTTTGTATTGGAGTTTACCTCGTAAGGAATATTTGGTGGTTTAATTCCATACTGTGTACCCAAACTGTAACCACCTTTAAATCCAAATTTCACACCTGTTTGTGCCGATGAAGAATTACTAACAATAAAGGCAAGAAAGATCAAAATTAATAAATGCTTTTTCATGATTTATGTTTAATTATTTATGGTAAAACATAAACAGAAATATTTTGTTCAGTTTATGGCATTGATTAATTATATTTTTTTATGAATTTCCTAGAAGCCTTGCCAAATCTGGGGATATTGTCAAAAATATCGCATCAAAAATATTAGTGACTTTTATTCTTTATTTTTCTTGTATTTGATATCTAGATCTGTAGAATTCATTTTCTTAATTTGTCACAACTTATAATCTATTAGTTATTTTTTCAGGTACAAGGCAGCACAATTCAAAGTAGTATCGTTATTTAGTTCAAAAATTGTTTTTTGGTGCGATGGGGGACCAAAACTTATTTTTGCATTGTTTGAAAATCCAAATCCTTCTTTGGGTATTCCTATAAAATTGGTATCTAATTTTTTATTACTGTTTTCATCGTGAAAATACTTGAAAGTATATTGCCCCGGTTTTAGAGCATTAATTATTATGGTACACTTATTATTTTCAATTTTCTGAGATACTCCTTTGATGCTATTCTTTTCAGCGTCGCTAAGTTCCAGTAATACTTGGCCTTTGCTGTTTTTTAGATTGTCAATTTCTACTTTTAAAGTTATGGGGGATGAGAAAACAAAGAATAAAAAGGAGGTAAAAATTAACAGAAATTTTGTTTGCATGGTTTTCAATATCTAATTTGATTTTTGCTCAACTTTTATCAGCTTCGTTATATCGTAAGCTCTATCAGTAAGCTTATCAAGTAGTTTTTTGTACAAATCATCATCCAATTGAGGGGTTCGGCTTAAAATCCATAAATACTCATCAGAACTACTACCAATAATTGCCCACTGATAATTCTCATCCAACTCCATTACATAATAGTCTCCATAAAAAAACCAAAAGAACGAAACTTTTAATTTGGAAGGTTCATTTTTGGGGTTCGGAATTTTTGCTTTGCCAATGGCTTCCGAGAATTTTCCATTCAGATTATTTTTGTAGCCACTATTTAATACCTTTATTTTACCATCGTTACGCAAAGAGTAATTTGCCGTAACACCAACAAGTCCACGCTCAAATTTATGGTCATATCTGGCTATTTCGTACCAAGTTCCCAGGTACCGTTCAATATCCAATTCTTTCACTACGGTTTTGTCAATCATTGTATTTTGTGCTTTACAAGAACTAAAAATAATCATTACAATTATAAAAAATACTATGTTTTTTCCCATGGTTCAATTTCTCCTTCAATTAATTTAAATAATGGATGAATCTCAAAATTATTTAAAAGTTTCATTTTATTGTATAATTCAATATCTCTTATTTTCAGTTTGTTTGATAAATGATTTACCTCAAAGTGCACTTGTCCCTGTGTTACATTTATTTTCTTAATGTCCTTTGTCTTTTCGAATTTACTTTTATCAAAGTTATAATTACGTTTTTTCGATTCTAACCAAATCACTTCAAGGTAAAAGTTTATGGATTTTACCGGACTCTTTGCCATTTTGAAACGATAAAATAAAGGATTTAAATAAATTAACAAAAAATAACTTTTCTACTGACTGAAAATGCATTCGAAAAAGCGGTTATCACCTCAGAAATTTCAGAAACTCTTTGTAATTTTTTACAACTTTTACATTTCGGGGAAGTGCCGGTTCAATATTCTGCACCTGATATCCGGTTATAAATATTTTTTGTTTCTGAAAAGTTGATTTTAAGCGTGAAAGATAGTATTCTAAATCGGGCTTAGTAATTGAATTTACAAAAGCCGTAAAAACAAAATCTACCTCTTTTATTGAATTTAATTTCTCCAAATCTTCGAATGGTACTAATTGTCCAAGATAAATCACATTATAACCTTGTTTTTGAGCCAAGTATGAATAAAACAACAAACTCATTTCGTGTAATTCGCTTTCAGAAAGGAAAAAAACCATGGTTGACGATTTTTTTCGAGAAGTATCCAGTTGGTCAATTGCCGCAATTATCTTTTGCCTAAAAATATTAATAACATAATGCTCTTGTGCAGGAAATAAAGCACCAACCTGCCAATAGGTTCCAACTCGTTCAAATAATTTGAAGAAGATATTAAAATAGGCTTCTTCAAAATCATATTTATCGAGTATATCCTTTAGTAGCTTCTCAAAGCCAAAGTTGTCGAAGTTAATCATCATAATTAAAAAACGATCAACATATTCGGTATCAGAAGTTTTGGTTTCAGTAATTTCTAAAACTTTTTCTTTAATTTGTATCTTTTCCCATCTGGCGACTTTTGATATTTTTATTCCGCTTTTTGTCAGTAATGAAATATTTAACAGACGCCTCAAATCATTATCATCATAACGTCTGATGTTAGTATCCGTTCTGTCAGGATTAAGTAAATTGTATCTCTTTTCCCAAATTCTAATTGTGTGCATCTTAATCCCAGACAATAATTCCAAATCTTTAATTGTATAACCTTCTGTTTTCATTTATTTTAAATTACTCTGGCATTTGCGTTAAAATTAAATAAACTCTCTAATTGCACAATTCTACCGCACATTTTGTACTCCTAAGACCACAACCAAATGTTTAAATTGCATCTAAAAATACTCTTTTCCATTAATTTGAACAATTAAATTCAATTTAAAAAAAGAAAAGGATTCCTAATTAGAAATCCTCTTGCCATGGTGCTTTATAGTTATTAAGGAATCAAAACCTTATCAATTGCATGGATTACTCCGTTTTTGCCAGAAATGTCAGCTGCAACAACCTTACTGTCATTAATTTGTACTCCGTTTGTTAAACTAATTTTTATTTTTTTACCATCGTTTAATGTTGCAACACTTGTATTCGACAAATCAGTTGACATTACTTTGCCCGCTACTACGTGGTAAGTTAAAATTGGTGTTAACTGTTCAGCTGTTAAGTCTTTAATTCCACTTACACCGAGTTGGCTAAAAAGACTTTCGAAGGCTGCATTTGTTGGTGCAAATACAGTAAAAGGTCCGTCGGCACTTAGTGCTTCTACTAAACCGGCTTTTGAAACTGCCTCAACTAAAATACTAAAATCAGGATTCGACACTGCGATTTCAACTACTGTTGATGAGGAACCATCGGCACCTTTGTTTGCTAACGCGCTAAAGGTTGCACCTACAGTTAAAACTGCTACTAATGCTACTGCGAAAATTTGTTTCATTTTTGTTTTCATGATATTTAAATTTTAATTTATTTATAATTTTAATGAGATTTCTATTGTGGTATTAAAACTTTGTCGATTACGTGAACAACACCGTTAGCGCCCTGAATATCGGCTACCACAACCGAACTGCTATTTATTTTAACACCGGCCGAAACATTAATGTTAAGTTTTTTACCTTCGTTTAAAGTTCCAACTTCGCCGTTTTCCAGGTCAGTAGATAATACATTTCCTAAAACCACATGGTACGTTAAAATCGGAGCCAACTGCTGTGTAGTTAAATCTTCAATCCCTGCAACTCCAAGGTCTGAGAATAATGCTGCAAATGCATCGTTTGTTGGAGCAAAAACGGTAAAAGGCCCTTCTGCACTTAATGCATCTACCAAACCCGCTTTAACAACTGCAGCAACCAATGTTGTAAAATTGTCGTTATCTAAAGCGATATTTACAACCGAAGGAGGAAGAATAACTTTGTCAATTACATGAATAACACCATTACTAGCCTCTATATCGGCAGCAGTTACATTTGTATTTTTGTTAATTGCAACGCCGTCAGTAATATTCACAAATACCGACAAATTATTTCCACTAAAAGTCGATAAGGTTGGAAAATAACCGGTACTTAAATCCGACGACATTACTTTGTTTCCAATAACATGGTATTTTAAAATGCTACCCAAAGTAGTTGCATCAATATCATCCAAACTATTAAGTCCCAAATCAGTAAGTAACATTGCAAATGCATCGTCGGTTGGTGCAAATACTGTTAAATTATCTTCAGTACTTAAAAAATCTGCCAATCCGGCTTTTTGAGCCGCCTCAATTAAATTTGAAAATTGTCCTGCTTCTGAAGCAACTTCTACAATACTCTTCTCTACCATTTCTGCAATTGCTTCCTCTTCGTTGTCACACGAAGTAATTACTAACACCCCCAATAAAATAAACATTGGAAGTAAATTTAATTTTGATTTCACCATTTTTAAAAAATTTACTGTTTTCATAATTGCTGTTTTAAATTGTTAAAATTCTGTTTCTAATTTTCGTTTTCCGAAATTGTTATTGTTTTTATTTTGTCTAATATAAACATAGACAACATTAAACACTATTTGTTTATTATATTGGTTTATTATTTAAACATTTATTCATTTAACTTCTACTAACCTTTGTTTAATAAACATTTAGGAATTTGTTAAATAATGTTAAATATATATTTTACGGTGAGAAAAGGAGTATCATCTAAGTATTTCGTTCACAAAATGAAATTTTTTGAGTTTTGAGAAATAGAGCGACCGTTTTGGGGGTGGGAAAATCGGTCAAATTAACCACCCTTCTTCGTTTTAAGTTGGTTCTTTGTCAATTTTGGGGAAGGCATCAACCAGTTTGACATATTTATCACCTTTTTACTGTGCCGATATGGAGGGGTATCCGAACTTTTACTTAAGAGGTTTATTTATAAGAATTTTAATATTTAATTTTAATTCAATTAATTCTGATTTTATTATGCTTTAGGTTTTGCTTAATTGAGCTATATGATTAAGTCTTTAAAGGTTAATTACTCAATTCACATTTATGTTTTTATATCAATAAATCAACTTTAAAATACATTTTGTATCTTAAATTCATTTCATTTTAAGTTCTGCTTTGAATTCTATTATTTGAAAAATTATTGTTCAAGAGTCGTATTTTTTGGTTGACTAAAATTAAAAATCATTTTGTTGATTAGCGAGTGTTTGTGCTTTTCCTTACCTTATATCTGTTTACTACTATTAAAATGTAACTTTGTAACTAAT
>CAYZBC010000176.1:0-10709 GCA_964476535.1 uncultured Maribellus sp. | reverse complement strand
CTTATGATTACACGACATTAAGGAAATAAATACCATAAGTATCAACAAAAAAAAATTTCGAATTATTTTAAACATTTTAATCATTATATTTAATTACTACTTAAAAATCCAAATTGATTTTTTGAGCTGGTTTTAATCCGGGCAATAAGACAAAAGCTATTTAATCGTGGCCAATTTGGTTCAATTTCAGTCAAAAATGTTTTTCATCCTTTGTCTTTTGGGCATAAAATTCCCCCTGACTTATATATTTCGAGCTAATAAAACGTACCTCGCTCATATACTCTTGGGTTTATTTTTCATTGTTTTAATTTTGTTTGAACGTTGTTACATTTATTCCTCATATCAGTTAATACTTTTTGGTATTCTTTATTGTCCACAAAATTTATTAATTGATTAGGATCTTTTTTTAAATCGTGGAGGTATTCATAAGCAGGATTTTGTTCATAATATTGAGCAAAAACATAATCCCCATCTCTGAATCCTACAAATGGATGCAAGCCCTTTTCTGGAGAATTTCGTCTAAATTCAAATAAAAAGGAAGTTCGCCAATCATTATTATCCTTATTCAGTAAGGGTAAAAGGCTTTTCCCTTGATATGATTCTGGTACTTGGGTCTGGGCCAAATCAACGATGGTTGAGGGGATATCTACATTTAGCACAAATTTATCACTTGTTTTGCCTTTTGAGTTTTCAGGTAATCGAGGGTCGTAAATAATCATTGGCACTCTCAATGATTCATCGTAGTGCGACCATTTTCCTGCGAAACCTCTGTTGCCCATGTAATATCCATTATCGGCCGAATATATTATGACTGTATTATCCTCAATACCTTGTTTTTTTAGCTCTTCAAAAACTCGTTTCATAACATTGTCATAGCCACTAATCATGCGATAATAGGCACGCATATTGGTTTGGTATTTTTCTCTAGTATCCCAGCGCCAAAAATAACGGATTCTGTTGAGTGAATTTTTCATAAAAGCCGGATGATTTTCAAATATCGCAGGATCATCAAGCCTGGGTTTAGGCATTTCTATATTTTCATACAAACCTTCCATAGCTAAAGGGTAAGGGTAATGCCCATTTTGGCCTGGTTCGTGATTGTTATCCACAGCATGTACGGAATTAAAACACAGAGAAAGAAAAAATGGTTTTTCAGCCGATTGTTGTCTGATATACTCGACTGCTTTATCACCCCATACTTCAGCTGAATGTTTCATAGTACCATCAGCTTGTTTAATAAAAAAGGGATGGTTGTATTGTGATATTTCGTAATAGTCAAACATTTCAGGCAATCTTTCCTTTCCATTATCCATTCCAAAACCTAATTTACCAACAAAACCCGTATTGTAACCAGCCTTTTTCAATTGATAGGGGTACGCATTTTCTATATACTCCGCTTTTATGGTCGAGTTTTCACTGAAATAGTTGTGTTTAGTTTCATATAGACCAGTAAAAATTGTGGCTCTACTAGCCATACAAATTGAGGTAGTTACAAATGCGTTTGTAAAACGTACTCCTTTCTCTGATAATTTATCTATTGTAGGTGTTTTAACAATAGGATGCCCTGAACAGGAAAGCATGTCATTTCGCTGGTCATCTGCAAGTATAAAAACAATATTAGGCTTAGTCTTAATTTGAGGCTTTTGATCAATAGCCCTGGTATCTTTCTTCTGAAAACTGGGATGTAGATAATGATATTCCAGGGGATCCTGAGCAAAAAGGATATTAACACACAACACCGGTAGTATAAATAATAGTTTTATACGCATAACTTTTCTGTTTTTTATTACTTAAATATCCAAATTGATTTTTTTTGCTGGATTTTTATCCAGCTTATGAACAAAGGCTATTTAGTTGTGGCCAATTTGGTTTAACTCCATCGTTAAATATTTAGTTCATAGATTTTGTGTCGTCACTCATTAAAAGGAAACAAGTTATCTTTTGAATTCGCTCCTAACAAAATTCTGTATCCTTTGTCTTTTAGGCACAAAATGCCCCTTGATTTATATATTTTGAGCCAAAAAAATGTACCTCGCCCATGTACACTTGGGCTGATCTTCATGTTTTTTTCCTTTCTTTGTTTTTTATGCCGCCTATAAATTTATTTCATAATTTTGCTCATGGTAACTGGATCTAATAAGTCTGAATCAACCGGTTTCTTATCAGAAGCATCATATTTTTCATGCTTGATATTCACAAAATTTATCTTATGGTAGTTTTTCCACTTTACTCCCTTTTTGTCCAAATCTATTACACGATTAGACGAAAGATTGGTACCAGTGATTTCGATGTTGTTTTTGGCTTGCAATATCTCCTAGGAGCCTGTCGGACTTAGGTCATTTTAGGTGTTTTTCAACGGGTACCTGGAAAGTCCGACAGGCTGCTAGGGAATAATGGTTTGAAATGGTACATATGTCTTTAAAATTTTGCTTTGTGTATTTTTGAGACTATAAGTCTTTATAGAAAATTAAGACTAGCCATTAAATCCCTATGACACATATGTTTTACAAAAAAAACTAATTTCAAATGAAAATTTACTCTGAATATTGAATTTATCAATCATGATTGATAAAAAATATATAGAACTTCTTAATTAAAAAAAGGGGGGGGATGAATTATAATAATTATTCCATCCACACCCCTTACAAAAATTGTTATTGATATTCAGGATTTTGTTTAAGTTTCGGATCTAATGAAATTTGGATATCAGGTATAGGATAGAGCAGTTTAATATTACTAAAAGAACTTGCTGTGATGTCAGGCCGTTCTCTTTCTTTTTCGGCATGAGTTTTCATAACTTCCATAGCTATTCCAGTTCTTACCAATACATCCCAGCGGTCACATTCACAATTAAATTCTACTCTTCGTTCATGAATAATGTTGTTAATTGTTACATCGGAAAGTTCAGATAAACCAGCTCGTTGGCGAACCTGATTAACAAGCGGCAAAGGATCACCTCCCCCCTCACGTTCATAACACTCTGCCAACATGAGAAGAACATGCGGATAGCGAAAAATTGGCATATTAACTCCAGTTTGTCCTTGAATAGCATGATCTGGATCCATATATTTTTTTGTAAATGGAACAATAGAATCGTGATAAACATACCTCTCTGAATCTATAAATGAGGTGTCAATCATGGACTTTCTCTTATCACCCATTTCAAAAGAGTTAAGTAAATCTTCAGTGGGAATATTCAAACCACCACTCGCTATATCTGCACCATGAGAAATATATTTTTTCTCCGAATTCCATGGTATATATCGGTACATATAATTACTTGACAGACCATAGGGACCTTCAATATTTTGGATAGAAAATATTATTTCCTCATTATTTTCATTGTTAATGTCAAAAACTAAGGAATAGTCATCTAAAAGAGAATATTGCTGACTGTTTATAACTGTTTCTAATTCTGAAGCTGCATCACCATATCTACCTTGCCACATCAGCACTTTCCCAAGCAAGGTTCTTGCTGCTCCTTCGGTTGCCCTTCCATCCTCACCAGAATAACTCTTGGGTAAATTTTCTTTTGCATCGTTCAGGTCCGCAATAATCTGCTCGTACACTAAATCTTTTGATACTTGCTGGTTAAGTTCAAAAGCTTCGGAATATGTTTCAACCTTGCTGGTTATTAAAGGAATGTTACCAAAATATCGTAGCAAAGAAAAATAAGTGAATGCACGAATAAACTTAACTTCAGCAATATATCGATCTTTATTTTCAATTTCCTGATCTTCAATATAATGCAATACAGCATTGCATCTTCCTATACCAGCGTAACAGGCATCCCAATGCCTGTTTGGTATTGTATTAAGAGTTGACATTTCGAATCCATCTAACAACCAGAACCAGTGAATTGAGCGATTTACATCATTAAATTGATAGGTAGAATTATCGGAGCGCATTTCACTTAGTATCGGATAATCGCTTGTTATTCCTCTGAGAGCTGCATATACCCCATTAACTGCTAGTTCAAATTCATTTGAATTTTGGAAATAACTATGAACACTTTCATTTGAAATTGGTTGTTCATTTAAAAAATCGTCCTCATTACAACTAAAGACAACTCCAACTAAAAGGAATATGAATATAAGATTTTTTAAAATTTTCATAATTTCTTAATTTTTAAAATTGCATATTTAATCCTAACAAAATAGTGCTATATAACGGATGATCATATTTATCATAATTTGGCTCCAGAGCATCCCCCCCATAAAGACCAATATCAGGATTACCATATTCATAATTTGTAAATATAAAAGGATTTTGAACAGAACAATATAACCTTAATCTTGCAAAGTTTATATTATCAAAAGTATGCCCAATATTAATGTTCTGAATTTTCAAGAAAGAAACATTATGCAAATAACCTGAATGTCCATATTTACGATCTAAGCTTTGCTGTCCAAAGGTTTGTGGAATCATCCCGTTCCCAGGTTCTTCCGGTGATCTCCAACGCTCTTCAACATCTTTAGCCACATTAAATACCCCATCATAATTTCTGAAATCTTCCCTTTGCATAGCCCAAACATCATAATCATAAGCAAAACTCATAAATATACTAAAATCCCAATTTTTATAACTTAAGTTATTAGTTAAGCCTCCTCTAAATTTCGGCCATGGATTTCCAAGAATTTGATAATCATTCAAATCAATTATTCCATTTCCGTCTACATCCTCATAATAAGGTGTTCCTGGTAATGTTTGACCAGCTAAAAGAGCAACTTGTTCAAGTTGTGCCTGATCTTGTATTATTCCTAGTTTTGTAAATGTTTGAAACATACCCATGGGCAGTCCAACTCTAGTAATTGATGTTCCTTGTTTAACCCCCCCTAAAATTTTATCAACCTGTCCTAGACTTAATACTTTGTTACGATTAAATGAAATATTAAAATTAGTTTTCCAATTAAAATCAGGTTTTGAGATATTTGTAGAGCTAATTGTAAATTCCAAGCCTCTATTCCTTACTTTGCCTACATTATCTGTCAGAGAATTATAACCTGAAGAGACAGGTAAATTCACTCCCCATAACATATTCTGAGTAATTCTGGAATAGTAATCAAAAATAAAATTCAGTTTTCCTTTGAATAAAGTTAAATCCATCCCTGTATTCAATTCGCTTGACTTTTCCCAGCTAAGATTAACATTTTCCATTCCAGCAACAGATTGGCCGGATACAACCTTCCCTCCAAAAGTATAATTAGTGACTGACATCCCCGGAATCCATGTATAGTTACCAATCTTATTATTACCACTTAACCCATAACTGGTGCGAAATTTTAAATTTGTCAACCATTCGGGATCTGGAAAAAAATTCTCCTTCGTAATATTCCATCCGAATGAACCAGAAGGAAAATACCCCCATCTTCTATTCGAACCAAAACGAGAACTTCCATCTCGCCGTAAGGTACCTGTTAAAAGATATTTGCTGTTATAATCATAATTTAATCGTAACAAATAAGATATTAAAGACCAATTTGATTCCCCTGTATTACCACTTAAATCAGTGGCTTGATTTAAAGTTTTAATTTTATCTCCAGGAAATCCAGTACCATTCATTGAGCTTGAATATCCATTATAATGTTCCCTCGTATAACCAGCTAAACCGTTAATGCGATGATTATTAAAACTCTTTTCGTAATTTAAAAGATTTTCAGATTGCCAACTTATATTTCTATTTGTATTATAACTACCAGTAATTGTTGCAGGAGGCGGTTTCTTAATATTAGAAATAGTGGACGGCTTAAATCTTTCACGGGAATAATGGTTAAAATCTATATTAAAATGAGAGGTAAAGGATAACTCTTTTAAAAGATTAAGCTGTAATGTTGGCTGCATCTGCAAATCAAGGTTACGTGTTTGGTCTATTTCTGTTTTAACCCTGTAAAGAGGATTATCAGCGTGAAACGTACCTGCAGAATGAATAGCAATATCCCATTTGTCATCAAAATATTCGTCCTGTTCCCATGGATCATTATCATCATAAGGTCCATCTACAGGAGTTGCCAAAACAGCCTGCCCTAAAGCTGTACCTCTACTTCCTCCTTCCGATGTACCTCCGCTAGCTTCAAAACCAGTCACTCTTACTGATGGCCTTATATTTAATCCTAAAGAAATGAAATCATTAGGCGTATAATCCATATTTGCCTGCATCGTTAATCGTTCAAATTTAGTGCCTATAACCGTACCTTCTTCACTTAGATATCCGATGGAATAAAAACCTCTAAAAGTTTCCGTTCCATGAGAAATATTTAAGTTGTAGTTATGTTTAATTCCTACTTGGCTCATAACATCTTGCCAATCTGTTCCTTCTCCCAATTGTTCAGGATAGCGGTATTCTTCGGGTATATCCTCTAAACTAATCTCTTCTCCATAATACGCTGCTCTTTCATAGGCAGTTTCTTTCCGCCATCGTGCGAATTCCTCAGCGTTGCATAAATCTATTTTTTCTATACCTAACGTATTATTGACACCAAACTCAGCAGAAAATGATACTTGAGTTTCCCCAATCTTTCCTGATTTTGTGGTAATTAGTATAACTCCATTTGATCCACGGGATCCATAAATAGAAGTGGCCGAAACATCTTTCAATACTTCAACAGATTCAATAATTGCAGGATTTATAGTAGATAAAGGAGATATTCTTTTATCATAACTACTTTGTATGGGCACGCCATCAATGACAACTAATGGTTCAGTACTTGCCCCTATAGAGCTAGAACCGCGCAGGTTCATAACCGCCCCTCCCCCAGGTTCACCAGTAGTCTGCTGTATAGTTAATCCTGCAACTTGTCCTTCTAAAGCACCATCAAGAGTATTCATTGTTTGTCGCGTAAGCATTTCAGGTTCAACACTTGTAACTGAGGTCGAAATCCTATTTCTTTGCAATGAACCATACCCAATTGCAACAACCTCTTCAATGCCAATCGCATCAACTTTCATGGTTATGTTGATTGTGCTTTGATTGCCAACTTCAACCTCCTGTGCTAACATCCCCACAAACGAAAACTGGAGAACCGCATTGTCCCGAGTATTTGGTAATGTGTATTCCCCTGCAACATTGGTAACAGTTCCTTGCATAGTTCCTTTAATAACAACGGTTACACCTGGTATCGGCTGTCCGGCATTATCAGTTACTTTTCCTGTAACAGCTTTTTGCTGTTGAATTTCTACCACTGATTTTTTATCACTTACATCCATAATAACCACGTACCGATCGATAATTTCGTAGCCAATTTCTTCCGGAAGCGTTTCATCAAGAACATCTCCCAGAGTTTTTTTCTTTAAATCAACCGCCACTTTCTGACTCGGATCGAGTTTTGAACTGGAGAAAGCAAACCGGAACTCGGTTTGGTTCTCAATTTCCTTAAACATCTCCTGATAGGAAATTTCAGTAAATTTTAAGGATAGCTTAGTGTTCTGTGAGTACAAACTCGCAGAAACCATCATGGTTGTCGCCAACAAAATAAACGTTGTTAGTTTCATAATTTTTACAATTCTTCGAAACAGAGAACGTTCGCCCCCTGTTAGGAAACGGTTTCTTTTTTTCATAAATTTGCATGTTTTAATTAATAAAATTTATTTAATTTTCCGGGCTTCGTCGGCTTCAACGACTTTGCCCGTTTTTTTTATTCATAAATTTTTCATTCATTTAAAAATTGTTTATTGATTAATGAAGCTCACATTATAATCATTCTTCTCTGTGGCCAATTTTATGATGCTCGTTTCATTTTATTTTCTAATTTTTACCACTTTATCCTCAATAGTATATTTAAATCCGTTTGCTTTTGCAATCACCTTAAGAATCGTTTCAAGAGTTTCATACTCTTCAAACCGAACTGTTAGTGTTTCTGATTGAAATTCAGAAGGATTGTATTCAATATTAATGTCAAACCATTTTTCGAGTTCTGCAATAACATCCTCAAATGGCACTAACTGAAACATCAGCTGGTTATTTTTCCAGGCAAGCTCATAATTTTCATTAAAAGATTTAACCCCAGCAGAGGATCTGTTTTTATTATAAACCAGTTGTTGCCCAGGTTTTAATATTTTAACATTCTTTCCATATTTCACTTCAACAGAACCTTTAACCAGTGAAGATTTAACCTCGAAAGACTCCGGATAGGCCGAAATAATAAACCGGGTTCCTAAAGCTTTGGTAACAATATTACCTGAACCAACTTCAAACGGTAATTTTTCGTTTTTCTCAACTTCAAAATAAGCCTCCCCTTCCAGTTCAAGGTTTCGCGAATTCACACCATAATCAATCGGATAACTTAATTTTGTATCTACATTTAACCATACTTTTGAACCATCGGGAAGTATCACACTGGTTTGTTCCCCTTTTTGTGTTGTAAGCGTAAGTAATCCGGATGAATAAATTTGGCTGACATAAAAATAAAGAGCAGCAGCAAGTAAAGGTATAAACAATACTGCCGCTGCCTTTGAAAAAACTATGAACAATCGGTTCATCCTTGCTTTAACGGATGAAATCCTAATTTTTTCTCGAATCTGCTCAAACTGCAATGCAACACTTTCCGGTTGGCTTTGCTGCCAGTTTTCTTCCAACCAATAATAAATTTCTTTTTTATATTGCAAATTATTCAAAAGTTTATCCAATAAAATTAACTCATCGTTTGTTAATCTTTTCCCCGATATAAATTTGCCAATCAGTTTATCAGGCATTTTATCCACCATATTCAATGTTTAATTTGATTACAAACCCATATACGTTTGAAATTGTTTTTTCCGTGACTGGAGTAGAATCTTTTTTTCATTTTTTTTTTTGAAATATTTTATAACAAAGTCGTAAAATACATATAATCAGGAAAGTAAGATAATTTTTAAAAAATAATACTTGTGAAATTAATGAACTTCCACGCAGCAAGCTAACAAGGTATCTCAATCGAATCTTGATTTTTTTAATAACGCATCAAGATGCGGAGAATAAAACCCATGAAATCCCTCGGCTTCCGCTCGGAATCAGTTTGGCAAAATGATTTTGAAAAACAAAATCATAGTCTCATTGAGCTAATTATTCAGGTATATTATAAGCATAAGACTTAAAAAATATTTCATCTCGTTACGCAAAAAAGCGAGCGCCTTGCGCATTTGGGAATCAACTGTATTTTCGGAGATATTTAACTTTTTAGCAATTTCATTATAAGTCAGTCCGTCGATTCTATTTAGTTTGAATATGACTTGTCTTTTTTCAGGTAATTCTTCTATTAGTGCAAAAATCTTTTTTTCCAATTCTGAATATTCGACGGTTGCAAGCGTATCCAAAGAGTTTTTATTCCCTTTTCTTAATTGATAGTATAATTCTTCAAGATATTTTTGCTTATAAAACCTTTTTCGCATCACGTCCACAACCATATTCCTAGTGATGGCGTACAAATAGGTTTCAAAATTTTTATCCGCTTTTATTAATTTCCTGTTTGACCAGATTTTCAAATAGATTTCCTGTAATACACTTTCAGCGTCTTCACCACAGGGTAAAACTTTAAAAAGAAATCCCTTCAACTTTCCCTTGGTCCGGTGAAAAATCAATTCAAAGGCCATTTCATTACCTAATCTGAATTGATTAATCAGTTCACGTTCAATATTTTTATTTGATACTCCCAAAAGTTTAAGAAAAAGTTATTGCTAGTTGAATACAAAGATTAGAAATCTATGGTAATAATAAAAAAAATAAAATCAAACTTACTATTTTTTTAGTTTAAAGTTACTCGAGTACTCGGAGTTAATAAGTAAGTAAAGTTTCGGGTAGATAGTTTGTTTTCATGTTCAGATAATTATCGCAGTGGTTTTTCTATCTTTTCCGGCAATAGAAAAATGAACACTAAAAATTTTATGCACATAGATATATGAAATGCCAAATTCAATTTAGCATAAATTTCACTGTGGTAACAAGAAATTACTGCGTTAAGAATTGAATTTGAACGCCTTTTTTGTCCACTTTTTCCGGCGCAGAAAAAAGTGGTTTTTCAACTTTTCCGATTTTCTTATCAAAGATTCCCTAACTCACTAAAAACCAACCAAAAAGAAAGGAAATTTTAAAAAACGTAGTTTTTTAATACGAAAGTACGCCAAGCCCGCCCCATATCGTTTCGCACGATATTTCGCAAAAACGCATGAAATATGACAGAAAGAACACGAAATAAATGCCACTCTAAAAATAGCATTAAATGCGCTCAGAGAGGCAGATTCAGTCCTAACACTCATAGGACGATGCGCAGCAGAGTTCTATACCATTGAAGTCCTAATATTCTCATGCTATACCATTTAGGTTAAGAATAATTTAATCATTATTTGGAAAAGAAACAGAGGGGAGGGATAAAATGCAAGGATTTCCAAAAATCGAATACACCTCGACGAAGGAGAGGATATAATACCATTTCACACAATAATTTGCTCAATAAAAACGTGCATTTTTGCCTTATATTTCAAAATAAAATTACCAATAGCCATGCTATCACTGATTTTTTTTCATCTAAACCAAAAATCCTTCATTTTTCTTTTAAGCAAATTAGTACCCCTTACTTTAATACAACTTCTAAAAATAAATACCCCTACTTTAATACATATGTTAATGAATTCGGCCTTTATTTTAATACATTTATTTATATATTTACCCTCACTTTAATACAAAATACATAAATGTTTAAACGTAACATCATAGAGGAATTGGTTAAATGGAAAGAGAA
>CAYZBC010000175.1:7743-10722 GCA_964476535.1 uncultured Maribellus sp. | reverse complement strand
ATTTTGGAATTTGTGATTTGGCCGGAATTCCAAAAGACAGGTATTATTTGTATCGTAGCCGCTGGAACACAGAAGATGAAACATTGCATATTTTACCTCACTGGAATTGGGAAGGTCGCGTGGGAAAAACCACTCCGGTTTTTGTTTATACCAATTATAGCAGCGCCGAATTGTTTGTAAATGGCAAAAGTCAGGGCATTCAGAAAAAAAGTAAAGAAACGAATCAGCATCGATACCGTTTAATGTGGATGGATGTTAAATATGAACCGGGAACTATAAAAGTTGTGGCTTTTAATGACGATGGAAAACCAGTTGCCGAAAAAGAGATTCACACTGCTGGAAGACCACATCATTTGGAATTATCTGCCGACAGAGAAATAATTGCGGCCGATGGAAAAGACCTGAGTTATGTAACGGTTACTGTGGTTGATAAAGATGGAAATCCTTGCCCAAATGCTGCTAACCAATTAAATTTTGAAGTTTTGGGTGCCGGTAATTTTAAAGCGGTTTGTAATGGCGATGCCACTTCGCTCGAAATGTTTCATTTACCAACAATGAAAACGTTTAGTGGAAAGTTGGTGGT
This sequence comes from uncultured Maribellus sp., assembly GCA_964476535.1. Classification (GTDB taxonomy): domain Bacteria; phylum Bacteroidota; class Bacteroidia; order Bacteroidales; family Prolixibacteraceae; genus Draconibacterium. Next base: position 10,139 of record CAYZBC010000175.1, on the reverse strand, counting down.
TACGGTTCAGTCATTGGAAGAAGCAGGGAAAATAAATCTACAAGTAAAAGGGAAAGGATTAAAAACAGCTGAGATTCTAATTGAATCTACTAATTAATTTCTGTTATTTCGATTAGCGGGAGAAATCTCTTATAATTTAGCAGATTTCTCCTTTCAGTCGAAATGACAATTAAAATTGAAATATGTATTTTTACCCTATCAATCGTCTCAATTGATAATTTGAAATTAAACTAAAACATAAACCAATCATGAAAAAATTAGTTTTCATTTTGCCGATTCTGGCAATGTTGATAATCTCCTGCCAAACCCAATCAAAAAAAATCGCCACCCTGAGCGAAGTCGAAGGGCAAAAACCGAACATCATTTATATCCTTGCCGACGATCTCGGTTACGGCGATTTAAGTTTTCAGGGACAAACTCATTTTCAAACGCCTAATATCGACCAGCTTGCAAAAGAAGGGATGACTTTTACTCAACATTATGCTGGTTCAACGGTTTGTTCGCCTTCGCGCTCTGTACTTTTAACCGGGCAGCACACCGGACACACGCCAATTCGTGGAAATAAACGTGATGCATTTGGTAACTGGCCAATGTCTGCTGAAAGTGTAACTCTTGCTGAAATTTTAAAAGAAAATGGATACACAACCGGAGCATTTGGGAAATGGGGATTAGGATGCCCAGGCTCAGAAGGCGATCCAAATAACCAGGGATTTGATGAATTTTTTGGTTACAACGACCAAACTTTGGCGCACAATTATTATCCGGCTTTTTTAAATCATAACCAGGATACCGTTTGGTTGAATGAAAATGCCGGAAAAGAAAACGAAATTTACGCACCAATCCCAATTCATGAACAAGCGCTGAAATTTATAGAGGATAACAAAAACAAGCCATTTTTTATGTATTATCCATCAGTTATTCCTCATGCTGAGTTGTTTGCTCCCGAAGAATATATAGAAAAATATCGCGGAAAGTTTTTACCCGAAAAACAGTTTAACGGAATCGATGACGGCCCTAAATATAAAAAAGGAGGATATGGATCTCAGTCCGAAGCACATGCTGCTTTTGCTGCAATGATTAATTTATTGGACGATCAGGTGGGTGAGATTGTTGCCAAGCTCAAAGAATTGGGGATTGATGATAATACAATTATTATGTTTTCATCCGACAATGGGCCTCATTTAGAAGGAGGTGCGGATCCGGATTATTTCGATAGCAACGGAATTTACAAGGGTTACAAACGCGATTTGTACGAAGGAGGAATTCATGCGCCAATGATTGTTTGGTGGCCAGGTAAAGTAAAGGCTGCCAGTACAACAAATCATATTTCGGCATTTTGGGATTTGATGCCAACAATCACTGAATTAATTGGCGCTTCAACACCGGAAAATATTGATGGCATTTCGTTTTTACCAAGTCTGTTGGGCGAAAAAAATCAGGAGAAACACAATTACCTTTATTGGGAATTTCACGAGAAAAATGGCAGATTGGCTATTCGTCAAGGCGATTGGAAATTAATAAGGTACGATGTATTTATTCCGGAAAATACCACAACAGAATTATACAATCTAAAAACCGATCCGTGTGAAGAAAACAACGTGGCCAACGAAAATCCTGAAATTACAGCCAAACTTCTAAAACTAATGGAATCTGCAAGAACACCTTCCGATGTGTTTGTATTTGATAAAAAATAAACTTAATAAATAACTTAATAATGAAGAGATTTCTTTTTCTATTTCCCTTAACAGTTTTATTTTTGTTTTCCTGTCAGAACCAATCTAAAAAATCCGAGAATTCCGTTGAAGTTGAGGAAACCAGACCTAATATCGTTTATATTTTGGCTGACGACCTTGGTTACGGTGATTTAAGTTGCTACGGACAAACCAATTTTGCAACTCCAAACATTGATAAACTGGCCGCAAGCGGAATGAAATTTACACAACATTATTCGGGTTGTACGGTTTGTGCTCCATCGCGTTCAACATTAATGACTGGCCAGCATACCGGACACACGTACATTCGTGGCAATAAAGAAATTCAGCCGGAAGGGCAGTTTCCGTTAGAAGCAAAGGCAATTACAATGGCTGAAGTTTTGCAGGAAGCTGGATATGTGACCGGCGGATTCGGGAAATGGGGATTGGGATATCCAGGCTCGGAAGGCGATCCAAACAATCAGGGATTCGATGAATTTTATGGTTACAATTGCCAACGCGAAGGACATCATTATTATCCTGGCCATTTGTGGCATAATCAGGAAAAAGTGTTGCTTCCGGGAAACAATGATTTGAAGCGTGGAGAATATGGCCCACAAAAAATAAACGATGCAGTTTTAAATTTTATCGAAACAAATAATCCACAAAAAACCGGAAAACCTTTCTTTTTGTACTATCCGTCGG